>NZ_FNAJ01000011.1:0-197027 GCF_900101905.1 Myxococcus virescens
TGAGGAGGTGTGGCTGCAACTGGCGCCCATCTCCTTCGATGCATCGACGCTGGAGGTATGGGGCGCGCTGCTGCACGGCTCGCGGTTGGTGGTGTACCCGGCGGGGACGCCGTCGCTGGAGGAGTTGGGCCGCAAGCTGGAGTCGTCAGGTGTGACGTCACTGTGGCTGACGGCGGCGCTCTTCGAGCAGATGCAGGCGAGGCAGCCGAAGGCGCTGGCCAGCGTCCGTCAGCTGCTGGCAGGTGGTGACGCCTTGCCGGTGTCCCGTGTGAAGGAGCGGTTGGCAGCGGGCGGTGTGCTCATCAACGGGTACGGCCCGACGGAGAACACGACATTCTCCAGCACGTACCGAATGGAGAGGCCGGAGGAGGTAGGTGCCTCGGTGTCCATCGGCCGGCCGGTGAAGAACACGGTGGCCTACGTGCTGGACGGGGCAATGCGTCCAGTGCCGGTGGGGGTGCCGGGTGAGCTGTACGTGGGCGGAGACGGGTTGGCAGTGGGGTACGTGGGACGCCTGGAGCTGACGGCGGAGCGCTTCGTACCGAGCCCGTACGGCGAAGGAGAGCGGCTGTACCGCACGGGGGACGTGGTGCGGTGGCTGGGGAACGGGACGTTGGAGTTCCTGGGCCGAGCGGACACGCAGGTGAAGGTGCGGGGTTACCGCATCGAGTTGGGTGAAGTGGAAGCGGTGCTGGCCCAGCACGGTGGCGTCAACGAAGCCGTGGTGGTGGCGCGGGAGGATGGAGGCGAAGGCAAGCGGTTGGTGGCCTATGTGACGGTGCAGGAAGGTGCCTCGCTGGACACGGGGGCACTGCGAAGCCACGTGAAGCAGCGACTGCCCGAGTACATGGTGCCGTCAGCGTACGTGGTGCTGGAGGCGCTGCCGCTGACGCCGAACGGCAAGGTGGACCGCAAGGCGCTGCCCGTTCCAGAGACACAAGGCTCGAAGGCTGCGCGCTTCGAGGCGCCTCGCACGGCGACTGAGGAGAAGCTGGCGTCCATCTTCGCCGAGGTGCTGAACGTCGAGCGAGTCAGCATCGACGAAGACTTCTTCGAGCTGGGTGGCCACTCGCTGTTGGCCACGCAGCTGGTCTCGCGAGTCCGAGAAGCCTTCCACGTCGAGTTGCCTCTACGGGACGTCTTTGAGGCGCCCACGGTAGAGAAGCTCGCCCAGCGGATCGAGACGGAACCGAACGGCACGCAGGTGCTTCATGTGCCGCCGCCGAGGCGAATTGAGCGAACCGGGTCGCTGCCCCTGTCGTTCGCGCAGCAGCGACTGTGGTTCCTCGACCAGTTGGAGCCGGGCAGCTCGTCCTACAACATCCCTATCGCAGTGAAGCTGACGGGGACGGTGCAGGTGGACGCGCTGGAGCAATCCTTCAAGGCGCTGGTGCTTCGGCATGAGTCGCTGCGCACGACCTTCCAGAGCCGCGGTGGTGAGCCGGCTCAGGTCATCGCCGAGGAATCAGAGATCCAGCTGCGAGTGGTGGACCTGAGCGACCTGTCCGAGGCGGAACGGGCCTCGGAAGTCCAACGCCTGATCGCCCAAGAGGCAGCGCATCCGTTCAACCTGACGCGCGGCCCGCTGCTGCGGACGGTATTGCTGAAGCTGTCCGAGCAGGAGCACGTGCTGGTGCTGGTGATGCACCACATCGTGTCGGACGGCTGGTCCATGGGCGTGCTCGTCCGCGAGGTCGCCGCGTTGTATGAGGCGTGCTCGCAGGGCCTGTCGTCACCGCTGCCGGAGCTTCCGCTCCAGTACGCGGACTACGCGGTATGGCAGCGCGAGTGGCTCCAGGGAGAGGTCCTGGAGTCACAGCTCGCCTGGTGGAAGGAGCAGCTCCAGGGGGCCTCGCAGGCACTGGAACTGCCCACGGACAAGCCGCGCCCCGCGGTGCAGACCTTCCGTGGCGCCAGCCGGGATGTGCAGTGGCCGCGTGACCTGTGGGAGTCGGTCAAGATGCTCGCGCATCGTGAAGGCGCCACGCCGTTCATGGTGCTGCTCGCGGCGTTCCAGATGCTGCTGTCGCGCTACTCGGGCCAGGATGACCTCTGCGTGGGCTCGCCCATCGCCAACCGCACCCGGGCCGAGACGGAAGGGCTGATTGGCTTCTTCGTCAATACGCTCGTCCTTCGTGCTCGACTCGCCGGAAACCCCACGTTCCGGGAGCTGTTGGCTCAGGTGCGCGAACGGACGCTCGGCGCGTATGCGCATCAGGACATCCCCTTCGAGCGACTGGTGGAGGAACTCAAGCCGGATCGCGACTTGAGCCGCAGTCCGCTCTTCCAGGTGATGTTCATCCTGCAGAATACGCCGACCGTGGAGCTACACCTGCCGGGCCTGACGCTGGCGGGGATGGATGGTGACTCGCGCACGTCGAAGTTCGACCTCACCCTGGAGCTGACCGAGACGCCGCAGGGGTTGTCGGTCAGCGCCGTCTACAACAGCGACCTCTTCGAGCCCGTGACGATGGACCGGCTGACGGGCCATCTGCGCGTGTTGCTGGAGGCCGCGGTCCAGACGCCGGATGCTCGGTTGGGCGAGCTGCCGTTACTGGGCGCAGTGGAGCAGCGCCGGTTGCTCGTGGAGTGGAACGACACCCGCAGCGAATTCGTCCCCAGCACCATCCAGGCCCTCTTCGAGGCTCAGGCCGCGAAGACGCCTGAAGCGCTCGCGGTCGTCGCCGAAGACTCGCGGCTGACCTACGAGGCGCTGAACCGGCGGGCCAATCAACTGGCGCACCACCTGCGTTCGCTGGGCGTAGGTCCGGATGTTCCGGTGGGCTTGTACCTGGACCGCTCCGCCAGTGCGGTGGTGGGCCTGTGGGGCATTCTCAAGGCGGGTGGTGCCTATGTGCCGCTGGACGTCACATTCCCCGTCGAGCGCATCCGAAGTGTGCTCGCGGACGCGGGTGCCCAGGTGCTGGTCACGCAGGCGGCCCTGGCGGAGGTCCTGCGCTGGGACGCGGGCAGGGTGGTCCGTCTGGATGCGGACGCGTCTTCTCTATTGGAACGGAGCGAGCGCAACCCGGAGCCCTCGGCGGCGCCGGAGAACCTTGCCTACGTCATCTTCACCTCTGGCTCCACGGGGCGGCCGAAGGGTGTGGCCATCGAGCACCGGCAACTGGTTCATTACGTAGAAGGCGTCTCGCGCCGGCTGGACCTGCCGGAAGGCGCTTCGTTTGCTTCCGTGTCCACACTGGCGGCGGACCTGGGCCACACCGCTGTCTTCCCCACGCTCTGCCAAGGCGGCGCGTTGCAGCTCGTGTCTCGTGAATGCGCGTCGGACCCGTCCGCCCTGGCCGCGCTCTTCGAGCGCGAGGCCGTGGACTGCCTGAAGATCGTCCCCGCTCACTTGCAGGCGCTCCTGGCCTCCGGGAAGCCCGAGCGGGTGTTGCCGCGTCAGCGTCTGGTGCTGGGCGGTGATGTCTCGGACTGGGCGCTGGTGGACCGGGTGCACGAACTGTCGCCGGACCTGGTGGTGTTCAACCACTACGGGCCCTCCGAGACGACCGTGGGTGTGCTCACGCTCCAGGTGGAACGTGGGCCTCAGGGGCGTGCGTCGGCGTCGGTGCCGCTGGGGCGGCCCATTCCGAATGCGCGCGTCTACGTGCTGGATGCGTACCTGCGCCCGGTGCCCGTGGGCATTCCGGGCGAGCTGTGCATTGGTGGAAGGACCGTGGGCCGCGGCTACCTGGGCCGGGTGGACCTGACGGCCGAGCGCTTCGTGCCGGACGCGTACGCGGACGAGCCAGGTGCGCGGATGTACCGGACAGGAGACCGGGCACGGCTGCTCGAGGATGGCCGGGTGGAGTTCCTGGGCCGCATGGATGACCAGCTCAAGGTCCGCGGCTACCGCGTGGAGCTTGGCGAGGTGGACGCGGCTCTGGAGCGGCACCCCTCGGTGCGTGAGTCGGTCGTGGTGGCCCACGAGAGCGGGACAGATGGCAAGCGTCTGGTGGGCTACGCCGTGCCGAAGCCGGGCCACACACTGGAGGCCGACGCACTTCGTGACTTCGTGGGCCGGACGCTGCCTGACTACATGGTTCCGCAGGCACTCGTGGTGCTGGAGGCGCTGCCGCTGACGCCCAACGGCAAGGTGGACCGCAAGGCGCTACCGGTGCCTGGCTTCCAGCCCGTGGATGCCGAGGCTTTCGTCGCGCCGCGCACGGCCACGGAAGAACGGCTGGCGGGGCTGTTCTCCGAGGTGCTGGGGCTCGACCGTGTGGGGATCCACAGTGGATTCTTCGAGCTGGGAGGGCACTCGTTGCTGGCGACGCAGGCCATCTCCCGCATCCGAGGCGCCTTCGGTGTCGAGCTGCCCCTGAGAGACCTCTTCGAGGCACCCACGGTGGCCGCGCTCGCCGAGCGGGTGGACCGTTGGGTCCGCGCCGGAGCGGGCTTCGCTGCGCCTCCGTTGAAGCCTCGGGCGGGAATGACGAGCGTCCTGCCGCTGTCGTTCGCGCAGCAGCGCTTGTGGTTCCTGGAGCAGCTCGCGCCGGGGAGTGCCTTCTACAACGTGCCGGCGGTGGTGAAGGTGTCAGGGCCGCTCGACGTGGCCGCACTGGAACGCAGCTTCGACGCGCTGGTTCGTCGCCATGAGTCCTTGCGGACGACCTTCCGCGCCGACGGTGGGACGCCCGTGCAGGTCATCGCGCCTGTAGGACAGGTGGTGTTCACGGTCGAGGACCTGAGCGGCCTCCCTGACGCGGAGCAGGAGGCACAGCGCCGAGCGGACGTCGAGGCGCTTCGACCGTTCGACCTGGCCAAGGGACCCTTGCTGCGGACCCTGCTGCTTCGGCTCGGAGAGCGGGAGCACGTGTTGGTGCTGATGATGCACCACATCGTGTCCGACGGCTGGTCCATGGGTGTCCTCGTGCGAGAGGTCGCGGCGCTGTACGAGGCGTTCTCCCAGGGCCGTCCATCTCCCCTGCCGGAACTGGCGGTGCAGTACCCGGACTACGCGGTGTGGCAGCGGGAGTGGCTGAAGGGCGAGGTGCTGGAGGCACAGCTCGGGTACTGGAAGCAACGTCTGGAAGGGGCGCCCGCGGCACTGGAGCTGCCGACCGACAAGGCGAGGCCCGCCGTTCAGACGTATGGCGGAGCTTTGCGGCACGAGGTGTGGCCGAAGGCGCTTTGGCGCGACTTGGAGGCGCTCGGGCGTCGTGAAGGGGCGACGCCGTTCATGGTGTTGCTGGCTGCGTACCAGGTAGTGCTGTCCAGGTACGCAGGGCAGGAAGACGTGTGCGTGGGGGCTCCCATCGCGGGGCGCGCGCAAGGTGAGACGGAAGGGCTGATCGGCTTCTTCGCGAACATGCTGGTGCTGCGGACGAAGGCGTCTCCGGAATCGAGCTTCCGTGAGCTGCTCGCTCAGGTGCGGGAGGTGACGCTCGGTGCGTATGCGCACCAGGACGTGCCGTTCGAGAAGCTGGTGGAGGAGCTTCAGCCCGAGCGTGACCTGAGCCGCAGTCCGCTGTTCCAGGTGACGCTGACGCTGCAGAACACGCCCGTGACGGAGGTGAAGCTCGGGGACGGCCTCACGCTGTCTGGCGTGGAATCGGAGGGGCGGACGTCGAAGTTCGACCTCTCCCTGGTGGTGGAGGAAGTGCCGGGCGGCGTGGTGGTGGCGGCGAACTACAACACCGGGCTGTTCGAAGCAGAGACGGTGCGCCGGCTGCTCCACCATCTGCGAACCCTGCTGGAGGCGGCCATCGCAGGGCCGGCAACGCGGCTGGCCGAGCTGCCGCTGATGGGCAGTGAGGAGCTGCATAGACTGGTGAAGGAATGGAGCGGGACGGCGTCGGAGTACCCGCGCGAAGCCAGCCTGAGTGCCCTCTTCGAGGCGCAGGTTCAGCGGACGCCGGACGCAGTGGCGGTGGAGTACGAGGACCGGCGACTGACGTACGGGGAGTTGAATCGCCGTGCCAACCAGTTGGCGCACCACCTGAGGGCCATGGGTGTAGGGCCGGAAGTCCGGGTGGGGTTGTGCGTAGAGCGCTCGCTGGAGCTGGTGGTGAGCGTGCTGGGCATCCTGAAGGCGGGAGGCGTGTACGTGCCTTTGGATGCCAGCTACCCGCTGGAGCGTCTGGCGTGGATGAAGGCGGAGGCCGGCGTCGTAGTGCTGGTGGCGCAGGAAAAGCTGGCGGATGAGGTGGCCGCGGGTGGCGAGCTGGTGGTGTGCGTGGACACGGAGTGGGACACGCAAATTGCCCTGCAACCGGAGGTCGCACCGAGCACGCATGTGGGTGGGGGCAACCTGGCGTACGTGATGTTCACGTCAGGGAGCACGGGGAAGCCGAAGGGCGTAGGCGTGCCCCACCGAGCGGTGTCACGCCTGGTGCTGGGGACGGACTTCGCGCACTTCGGGCCCGAAGAGGTGTGGCTGCAACTGGCGCCCATCTCCTTCGATGCATCGACGCTGGAGGTATGGGGCGCGCTGCTTCACGGCGCGAAGTTGGTGGTGTACCCGGCTGGGACGCCGTCGCTGGAAGAACTGGGCCGGAAGCTGGAGTCGTCAGGCGTGACGTCGCTGTGGCTGACAGCGGCGCTCTTCGAGCAGATGCAGGCGAGGCAGCCGAAGGCCCTGGCCGGCGTCCGCCAGTTGCTGGCGGGCGGCGACGCGCTGCCGGTGTTGCGTGTGAAGGAGCGGCTGGCAGCGGGTGGTGTGCTCATCAACGGGTACGGCCCGACTGAGAACACGACGTTCTCCAGCACGTACCGAATGGAGAGGCCGGAGGAGGTAGGTGCCTCGGTGTCCATTGGCCGGCCGGTGAAGAACACGGTGGCTTACGTGCTGGACGGGGCGATGCGTCCAGTGCCGGTGGGCGTGCCAGGTGAGCTGTACGTGGGCGGAGACGGGCTGGCAGTGGGGTACGTGGGCCGCCCGGAGCTGACGGCGGAGCGCTTCGTACCGAATCCGTACGGCGAAGGAGAGCGGCTGTACCGCACGGGGGACGTGGTGCGGTGGCTGGGGAACGGGACGTTGGAGTTCCTGGGCCGAGCGGACACGCAGGTGAAGGTGCGTGGGTACCGCATCGAGCTGGGCGAAGTGGAGGCGGTGCTGGCCCAGCACGGTGGCGTCAACGAAGCCGTGGTGGTGGCGCGGGAGGATGGGGGCGAAGGCAAGCGGTTGGTGGCCTACGTGACGGCGCAAGAGGGCGCGGAACTGGAGTCCAGCGCGCTAAGAAGTCACATGAAGCAGCGGCTACCGGAGTACATGGTGCCGTCAGCGTACGTGGTGCTGGAGTCGCTGCCGCTGACGCCGAACGGCAAGGTGGACCGCAAGGCACTGCCCGCGCCGGACACAGAGGGCACGGCGAGCGAGAAATATGTGGCGCCTCGAACTGCGACCGAAAAGACGTTGGCCGCAATCTTCGTCGATGTCCTGAAGGTCGAGCGGGTCGGGCTCGACGGAGACTTCTTTGAACTGGGCGGACACTCTTTGCTGGCAACGCAGTTGGTGTCGCGTGTGCGAGAGGAACTCCAAGTAGAGCTCCCCCTTCGAGACATCTTCGAGTGTCCCACAGTGGAGAAGCTCGCCCAGCGGCTGGACCACACTTCGAAAACAGATGGTGGCGCGCAGCCACCACCGTTGGTACGGGTTCCTCGCGACAGGGCGCTTCCCCTATCCTTCGCCCAGCAGCGCTTGTGGTTCCTCGCGCAGCTGGAGCCTGACAGCACCGTCTACAACGTCCCGGCGTCGGTGCGGTTGACGGGCGCCTTGAACGTTCCCGCGCTGAAGCAGAGCTTCGACGCACTGGTCCATCGTCACGAGGCGCTGCGCACCACGTTCCGGACCGAGGGCGGTTCGCCGGTACAGGTCATCGACCCACGGGGCGGCGCGCGGCTCGACATCGTGGACCTGCGCTCGCTGCCAGCGGCGCGGAGGGAAGAGGAGGCGCAGCGGATCGCGCAAGAGGCGTCACAGCGCCCGTTCGACCTGGAAAGCGGTCCGCTGCTGCGGATCGCCTTGCTCGCGCTGTCGGAGCAGGACCATGTGTTGGTGCTGGTGATGCACCACATCGTCTCGGACGGTTGGTCCATGGGGCTCCTGGTTCGCGAGCTGACCGAGCTCTATGCATCCTTCTCCCAGGGGCAACCGTCGCACCTGCCGGAGCTGCCGCTTCAGTACGCGGACTACGCGGTCTGGCAGCGCGAGTGGCTCCAGGGGGACGTCCTGGACGCGCAGCTCGGCTACTGGAAGCAGCGCCTGGATGGCGCGCCCCGGTTGCTGGAGCTGCCCACGGACAGGCCGCGTCCGGCAGTTCAGTCCCTGGAAGGGGCGTACGTGCCCTTTACGTTGGGCCGTGAGCTGTCCGAGGCGGTGCATGCACTCGCCCGCCGTGAAGGCGTCACGCCGTTCATGGTGCTGCTGGCGGCGTTCCAGGCCGTGCTGGCGCGTTACTCAGGGCAGGACGACGTGAGTGTCGGTTCGCCCATCGCTGGACGAACTCGCGCGGAGACGGAGGGGCTCATCGGCTTCTTCGTGAACACGCTGGTGCTCAGGACCCGGCTGGAGGGGAGCCCGTCCTTCCGTGAGCTGCTGGCTCGGGTCCGGGAGGTCACGCTTGGCGCCTACGCGCACCAGGACGTGCCTTTCGAGAAGCTCGTCGAGGCGCTGCGTCCGGAGCGCAGCCTCAGTCATTCGCCGCTGTTCCAGGTCATGCTCACCTTCGACAGCACGCCAGATGCTGGAGGAGGCGCGCAGGCCGGCATGGGGATGAAGCACGTCGCAGTGGAGCACCGGGTGTCGCGGTTCGACCTCTCGCTCGGCTTCGTGGAAGGCAAGGACGGCTTCTCCGGTGGACTGGAGTACAGCACCGTCCTCTTCGAGCCCGCGACTGCAGCGCGACTTCTGGCCCACCTGAAGACGCTGCTTGAAGGTGCCGTGACGGAGCCGGACCGGTCCGTGTACGCGCTGCCCTTGCTGGGCGCGGATGAACAGCGGCGGTTGCTGGTGGAGTGGAATGACACCGGCTCCGGCGACGTCGAGGAGGCGAGCATCCACGCCCTGGTCGAACGGCAGGCGGCGGCCACTCCCGACGCCGTGGCGGTGGTAGCTGGTGACGAAGTGCTCACGTACCGCGAGCTCATGCAGCGGTCGGACCGGCTGGCGCGGAAGCTCCGCACTCTGGGCGTCGGGCCGGAGGTCCGCGTGGGCCTCTGTGCGGAGCGCAATGCGGACCTGCTGATCGCGGTGCTCGGCATCCTCAAGGCGGGTGGCGCGTACGTCCCGTTGGACCCGGCATACCCGAGTCAGCGGCTGGCCTTCATGATCGAGGACTCCCAGCCTCGCGTCCTGGTGGGCCAGCGCGCGCTGCTCGACGCGCTGCCCCACGGGGACGTGGCCCGGTTGGCGCTCGATGATGCGAATGGGGTCGTGGCGGAAGCCGAGGCTGCGCCGGTGCCCGGGTCTACTCCGGACCATCTGGCCTACGTGCTGTTCACATCGGGCAGCACGGGCCGGCCGAAGGGCGTGGCCCTGGCGCATCGCAGCGCCGTGGCCTTCCTGCGCTGGACGACGCGGGCCTTCTCATCGGACGAGCTTGTGGGGGTCCTCGCCTCCACGTCGCTCAACTTCGACCTGTCCGTGTTCGAGATGTTCGCGCCGCTCATCCGTGGCGGGGCCGTGGTCATCGCTCGCAATGCCTTGGAGTTGCCGTCGCTCCCGGGGGCCCGGCGGGTGTCGCTCGTCAACACGGTGCCCTCCGCGATGGCGGAGTTGGTGCGCGCCCATGCCGTGCCGGACTCGGTGCGCACGGTGAACCTGGCGGGAGAACCGCTGGCCCAATCCCTGGTGGAAGCCATCCACCAGTCCGCACCCGGTGTGCAGCGCGTGCTCAACCTCTACGGCCCCACCGAGGACACGACGTACTCGACCTGGACCATGGCCCCTCGCGGCGCCACGCGGGAGCCCACCGTGGGGCGGCCGATTGAGGGGACTCGTGCGTACGTGCTGGATGCGCTCGGTCAACCCGTGCCTCAGGGCGTGGCGGGCGAGCTGTACCTGGGCGGGGCTGGGCTTGCCCGAGGGTATGTCGACCGGCCCGAGTTGACCGCAGAGCGCTTCGTTCCCGACGCGTTCAGTCCGCGGCCCGGAGCGCGGCTGTACCGCACCGGAGATCGCGTGCGGTGGTTGCCGGATGGCGTGCTGCAGTACCTGGGCCGAATCGACCAGCAGGTGAAGGTGCGTGGCTTCCGAATCGAGCTGGGCGAAATCGAGGCCGTGTTGCGCAGGCATCCAGACGTGCGCGAGGCCGTGGCGCTCGTGCACGACGACGGGAGCGAAGGACGGCGCCTGGTGGCGTACATCGTGCCGCAGCCGGACAGGGTGCCCGATGCCACGGCGCTCCGGCGCTTCGTGAAGGAAGGGCTACCGGACTTCATGGTGCCCTCGGCGGTGATGGTGCTGGCCTCGCTGCCGCTGACGCCCAACGGCAAGGTGGACCGCAAGGCGCTCCCGGCGCCGGACGCACTCCGTCCGGAGTCGACGCGGGCCTATGTGGCGCCTCGGGATGCGCTGGAGCTCCTGCTCATGCGCATCTGGGAGGAGTTGCTGGGCACCGGCCCCATTGGCATCCATTCCGACTTCTTCGAGCTGGGAGGGCACTCGCTCCTGGCCATGCGGATGGTGTCGCTCATCCGCGAGCGCCTGGGACGCAGCCTGCCCGTGGTTTCACTGTTCCAGGCGGGGACGCTGGCGGAGCTGGCTTCTCGGCTCCGGCAGTCACCCGGGCACGCGTCCCCGCTGGTGCCCATTCAGAGTGGCGGTTCACAGCGGCCTGTCTTCTGCGTTCACCCAGTCAGCGGCAACGTCCTACCGTACCTGGAGCTGTCGCGGCGCCTGGGGCCGGACCAACCGTTCTACGCGTTCCAGGCCCTGGGCCTCGATGGCGAGCGGGCTCCGCTGGGGACCGTGGAGGCGATGGCCTCCACCTATGTGGAGGCCATGCGCGGTGTCCAGGCCAGCGGGCCATACCGGCTGGCGGGGTGGTCCTTGGGCGGTGTGGTGGCCTTCGAAATGGCGCGGCAGTTGGAGCAGCAGGGGGAGCAGGTGGAGCAACTGACGCTCATCGACGCCTATGCCTTTGATCAGCGCCCAGCAGAACCCGTGGGCGCGGAGTGGATTGCCGCCCGGTTCGTGGAGTTCACGGGCCAGCTCCTGGGCCTGCCCGTCTCGGAGTTGATGGCGGATGCGCATCCCGCGGACGAGGCTTCGCTGCTGGGCCGCCTGTTGGAGCTGGGGCGGCGCACCGGCGTTCTGGCTCAGGGCGTTGGATCCGAACAACTCCACGCGCTGTACCGTGTCTACGAGAGCAACCTCCGCGCCCTCTGGGATTTTCAACCAGGACGCTACGGTGGCCGCGTCACGCTGCTGCGCGCGAGCGAGACGCACGTACCCACGGGCACGGACGGCGGCTGGGGAGCGCTGGCGGCGGGAGGGGTGGAGGTGCACGAACTCTCCGGTGACCACCACTCCATCCTCAGGGCGCCAGCGGTTGACGTGATCGCGGAGACGATGACGCTGAGCCAGACGGGGGCGAACGCCATCTCCGTGCGGGCTCAGGGTTTCGTCTGATGGCACTCGCTGGCAGGGCGGAAGGGCAGGGCGTAGAGCTCGCGCCCGCTGGCTCCGTCCTCGGCGGTGAAGAACACGTCCCAGCCGGAGCGGATGAAGGCGCGAGGGTCTCGCGCCGTCCCCGCGTCGAGCTTCCGGGTGCTGGACACAGTGCCGTTGCTCACCCAGGGCTCCACGCCGTGCCCCGTATTCGCGCCGAAGAAGATCCAGCCCTGGATGGCAGTCACCTCGGTGGGGGAGGCGCCCTCCGTCCCGGGCACCAGGTCCGCGAAGAGCTTCGTTCCTTTCGACGTGCCATCGCTCACCCACAGCTCGCGGCCGTGCCGGCCGTCATCCGCCGCGAAGTAGAGGTGATCTCCAAGCACGGCCAGGAACGCCGGCGCCGAGCCCTCTGCTCCGGGCCGGATGTCCTTCACCCGCCGCGTGCCGGACACCGTGCCGTCGCTGACCCACAGTTCCTCGCCCTCCGGCGCGTCCGAGCCCGCGCTGAAATAGAGCCGGCCCTGGAACGCCACCAGGTCGTGTGGGTATCGGCCCGGAAAGAAGCGCAGGCGGCGTGTGCCCTCCGCCGTGCCGTCCGTGACGTAGAGCGTGGCCTCGCCTTCGTCGGGGTCCACCAGGAAGAAGAGCCTTCCGCCCGCGGACTTCATGCGGAAGATGACCGTGTCCTCGAAGACCTCGAGGAGGGGTGTGAAGGCCGCGCCGCCTTCGCTTCGCACGAGCCAGTTCTCTTCGCCCACGCTGATGACGAAGTAGAGCGATCCGTCGTGAACGGCGAAGCGGCGAGGGAAGGAACTGTCCTCGCCTGGGACGAGGTCCGCGACCTCATGGGTGCCCGCGTCCGTGCCATCGCTGCTCCACAACTCGTTGCCGTGCGCGCCACCCGGCGCGGCGGCGGAGAAGTAGAGCCGGCCCCGGTACGCGACCAGCGTTTGCCCCTCTCCCAGTCCGGTGCCAATGGGAAGCACGCGCTTCACCAGGGACGTACCTTCGGACGTGCCGTCGCTGGTCCACAGGGCGCGGCCATTCACCCCATCATCCGCGATGAAGAAGAGCCGGTCTCCCACGCGTGTGAGGTCGGTGGGGTTGGAGCCCTCCGGGCCCGGCGCGATGTCCCGGAGCAGCCGGGTTCCTTCGCCCTGTGTGCCGCTGCTCGTCCACAGCTCGGCGCCGTGTTGACCGTCATCCGCGGTGAAGAAGAGCAAGCCATCACCATGGAGGCGTTCCTGGATGGCTGCCTCCTGGGGGCCGGGGTGGATGTCCTCGAGCCTGCGCACGCTGGTCCCACAGGGCTCCCACAGTCGGTGGTCCGTGGGCCGCCGCGCGGGCGCTTCATTCGATGACAGGAGCGTGTCGTCCACAGGTGGCGGCTCACAGGCAGCCAGAAGGGTCAGCAGCACTGGGGTTGCACGCCAGGACATCGTCATCAGCAGCTCCGTGAGGTCGAGACCCTCTTGGAGCGTCAATCTGTGGATGGTGGGGGCTTGCCCCACCTGCCCATGGGTCCTGAACGCCGTTTGTAACGTGACGCTTCACACCGACTCACCGTGTGACGCCTGCCTGTTTCACTTCCCAAGAAAAAGTTGAAATAATTGAAAAACAGGACACGCTCCTGGTACTTCGAGTGCACCTCCCCGCGGTACCGGAAAGGTGCACTGTATGCAGCGATGTATCGGAGCAGCCCCACGGCGTTTCCTGTCCCTCTCCCTCATGTCCGTCATGGCGCTGAGCCAGGGGTGCCAACCCACGGATGAAGATTTGCCTGTCGAGGAGTCCACGACGGGCGAAGTCGTACAGCCCGTCTCGGTTCCTGGCTTCGCGGAGATGCACCACCACATGTTCGCCGAGGAGGCGTTCGGCGGTGGTTGGTTCCACGGCAAGCACACCGGCTCCCTGGTGAGCTGTGACGGTGGCTTTCCGGAGAGCGACCACGCGCGCGTTCGCATGGACCTGGGCTCCATGCTCAACGTGTGCCCCAACGCGGGCGGAATCAACCTGAGCGGCGTGCCGGTGCTGTCGCAGATGTTCGGGGTGGGCGGCGCGGTGGCGTCGGAGATCATCGGCGAGATCGAAGGGACGGAGGGCGACACCGGTCTCCACCTGGGCCGGATGAGCGTGCCCACGCAGTGGCCGCGCTGGGACACCATCGCGCATCAGCAGGCCTGGGAGGGCTGGCTGCAGCAGGCGCATCAGGGCGGCATGTCCCTGGTCACCATCTCCCTGGTGAGCAACGAGTTCCTCTGCAGGGCGCTGCCGTACCAGAACATCAAGCGTCCCTGTGACGAGATGGTGGACGTGGACGTGCAGTTGCAGATGGCGCGTGACTTCGACGCTCGCACGCCGTGGGCGGAGATCGCGCTATCGCCGGCGCACGCGCGGCAGATCATCGCCTCCGGCAAGCTGGCCATGGTGCTCTCCATCGAGTCGAGCAAGCTGTTCGGCACCAAGAACTGGCAGTCCGAGCTCAACCGCGTCTACTCGCTGGGCGTGCGCTCCATCCAGCCGGTGCACCAGCTGGACAACCGCTTCGGCGGCGCGGCGCCCCACAACGCCATCTTCCAGGTCTCGCAGTTCCTGGAGAACTGCCACGTGGACACGGACTGTGGCCTCACGGGCAACGGCTTCACGCTGGGCTTCGACGTGGACGCCAACTGCAAGAACACCAAGGGCCTGACGTCCGAGGGCCGGGCGCTGGTCGCGGAGATGATGAACAAGGGCATGCTCGTCGACGTGGCGCACATGTCCGAGCGCTCCGTGGACGACACGTTCGCCATCGCCCAGAGCCGCAACTACTACCCCATGTACATCTCCCACGGTCATTTCCGCGAGGTGATGCACCCGGGGCTCGCCGCCAACGAGAAGACGACGCCCGCGTCCGTCATCCGCTACCTGCGCCAGACAGGCGGCATGTTCGGCCTGCGCACCGCGCACGACGAGACGCGCGACTACACCCGCACGCCGGTCGCCAACAACTGCCAGGGCTCCACGCGCTCGCTGGCGCAGGCCTACGAGTTCGGCCGTCTGGGCCTCAAGGTGAACATGGGCTTCGGCGCGGACCTCAACGGCTTCATCCAGCAGACCCGCCCGCGGTTCGGCCCCCACGGCGCCTGCTCGGCTGGCTTCGCCGCGGAGGCGGCGTTCCAGGCCCAGCAGCAGCTCACCGCGGGCCCGCCGCCGCTGGGCACGGACTTCGACAACTATGGCCTGGCCCACGTGGGCCTGCTGCCGGACGTGGTGCGTGACCTGAAGCAGCTCGGCGTCAACACCACGGGCCTGGAGGGCTCGTCCGAGACGTTCATCCGGATGTGGGAGCGGGCCACCGGTACGCGCACCGGCATGGCGGACAGCGCGGCGAACATCGACACCAGCGGTGTGGCGGCCTACGTGCCGAAGGAGACCCGCGCGGCCCAGTATCCGACCAGCTCCACCTGCTCCACCGACAGCGACTGCGCCAGCACCCAGTACTGCGGCTGGGGGCTCAACGCCGGCAAGTGTCAGAACAAGAAGGCCAAGGGCGCCATCTGCGGCAGCGCCCGGGAGTGTCTGTCCAACAACTGCCGGTGGACCCTGACCTGCGGTTGAGGTTGCTTGCTGGCATGTGAGCAAGCTTTGTCAACCCACATGCCAGACGTCCCCGCGGCTGGCCGTTCGCTGAGCGGCGGCCACCGCGGGGCTCCTTCATTCGTTGCCCGCCTGGGGGCTTCATGGTATCGAAAATGATAGTCAATATCGATAACTGGAGCATTCGTGACGACGACGACTGAGCGTGTCTATCGGCGGGGACCGTTCCCCGTGAAGTTCCGCCTCTTGGAGGTGAAGCGGGTGACGCGGGTGACGCCGCAGATGGTCCGCATCACCCTTGCGGGCGAGGACCTGGAGGGCTTCTACAGCCCCGGCGCGGACGACCACGTGAAGCTGCTGTTCCCGGAGGAGGGCAAGCGCATGCCTGTCATCCCCACGGTGACGCCCACGGGGTTGGTGCTGAAGGAAGGCGAGCGCAAGCCGGACGCACGTGACTACACGCCGCGCCGCTATGACGCCGCGGCAGGCGAGCTGGACATCGACTTCGTGGTGCACGGCACGGGGCCCGCGACGACGTGGGCGAGCAAGGCGCAGGTGGGTGACCTGCTGGCCGTGGGTGGGCCGCGCGGCTCCACGTTCGTGGCGCAGGACTTCAGTTGGTACCTGCTCGCGGGCGATCAGTCAGCGCTGCCGGCCATTGGCCGCATCCTGGAGGAGCTGCCGGAGGGGACGCGCGCCATCGTGTTCTGCGAAGTCCCGGACGCATCCGAGGAGCAGCACTTCACCACCCGCGCCAACGCGACGGTGACGTGGCTGCACCGCAACGGCGTGGAGGCGGGGCACTCGGACGTGCTGCAGCAGGCCATCCGCGGGCTGGAGTTCCCCGCGGGAGACTACTTCGCCTGGGTGGCGGGTGAGGCGCACACCGTGCGCCCCATCAAGGACCACCTCATCAACGAGCGTGGCGCCAACAAGAGCTGGGTCCGGGTGACGGGCTATTGGAAGCGCGGCACCTCGGACCACCACGACGCGAAGGGCTAGGCCGCCGCCGGCTTCGCGAGGGAGCGGATGACTTCGCCCGTCATTTCGATGGCGTAGTCAATCTGCTCCTCCGTGTGCGCCGTGCTGAGGAAGGTGACGTCGCGGCGCAGCAGGATGCCCCGGCGGGCCATGCCCGCCTGGAAGGGCTGCATCTGCTTCGCGTGCTCCGCCGGGTCCTTGGCGAACAGGAAGAAGGGAATCGCGTCGTAGCCAATCACGCGCAACGACGAGCCCGCGGCCTCCGCCTGGGCGTTGACGCCCTCGCGCAGCTTGCGGCCCAGGCGGGCCAGGTGCTGGATGTAGGCGCCATCCCGGTAGCCCTTCAGCACCGCCTCGCACACGTACAGCGACAGCAGCTCACCGCCGAAGGTGGTGGACACCTGGAGCTCGCTCAGGCGGCTGAGGTGCTTCGCCGGACCGGCGATGGCCGACAGCGGCATGCCGCCAGCGATGCTCTTGGACAGCGTGACGAAGTCCGCGCGGACGTCGAAGAACTCCTGGGCGCCGCCCACGGCAAGCCGGAAGCCGGTGACGACCTCGTCCAGGGCGAACAGGACGTTGTTCGCGGTGCACGTGGCGCGCACCTGCTGCAGGAAGGCCGGGGTGAGGGGCCGGTTGTAGGGCACCGACAGCAGCACCAGGGCGAGCTCGCTGGCGTTCTTCTCGATGGTGGCCAGCAGGGCCGGCTCGTCCGGGGGCGTGAAGAGCGGCATCCGGAGGGTCAGCGCCGCCAGCGCGGCCGGGACGCCCGGCGTGTCGAACATGAAGTGGTCGTGCCAGCCGTTGTAGCCGACGGTGATGATCTTCTGCTTGCCGGTGATGTGGCGCGCCAGGCGCACGGCGGCGGACGTGGCATCCGCGCCCGTCTTGAAGAAGCGCGCCATCTCCGCGCCGGGGATGAGGTCCACCAGCGTCTGGGCGGCGGAGACCTCCACCGGCGTGGGCAGCGAGTGGAGGACACCTTCCTCCAGGTGCTCCCGGATGGCGTTCACCACGGCCGGGTCATTGTGGCCCAGCATGTTGGCGCCCAGGCCGCCGATGAAGTCGATGTACTCCTGGCCGTCCACGTCCTCCACCAGCGCCCCCTTGCCCTTGGCCAGGAACACGGGGAAGGCGCCGAGCGCGAACATCTCCGGGCGCTTCATCATGGACTGCGTGACGCCGGGGACCAGCCGCCGCGCCTCGGCGAGGAGCTGGTTGGAGCGGTCGAGCTTCAGCTCGCCCTGGATGGGACGCGGCAGGGAAGGGTGCTTCTTGACGGGAGTGTCCATGGACGTTTCCTTCTGTGTGTCGAGACGGAGACTGCGATTCACCGAGGCGTGGGCGCCGCGTTGAGCGGGACGGCGCCACGGCCAAAGGTCCAGAGGATGAAGAGCGAGATGGTGGTGACGCCCACGGCGAGCCATCCGGCCAGCCCGAAGCCCACCAGCTCACCGGCAGGCGTGGTGGCCAGCATCAGGCCGCTGGCCCACGCCGCGAGCCCGGAGGCACCGTCACTGGCTGCCATGTTCATGGCCATGTACCGCCCGCGCAGCGGCGGCGGCACCTTCGCGGAGATCAACGCGATGGTGGGGATGGGCCGCGTGGACGTCAGGGACATGAAGAGGACGAAGGCGCCCATCACCACCGGCAGCGGAGCGGCGGGAAGGTGCGTGAAGCCCAGGTGCGGCACCATGGTGCCCACCAGCAGCAGCCCGAGCACCCGGGCGGGGCCAAACCGGTCCACCCAGCGGCCCACCTGACGCGCCGCGAGCAGCGTGGCGGCGCCGCCAGCCAGATACACCCAGGGCAGGTCGGTCTGCTTCAGTCCGAGGTTCCCGACCATGAACGCGCTCAGGTACGGAATCAGCAAGAAGCTGGAGAAGGCGACGCTGAACGTCAGCAGCCAGCCCAGCGCGAAGCCCGGCGTGAAGAGCGCCGTGACGGAAGGCGCCTGACGCCCCGAGTCCGGGGTGACATGTGCATCCAGCCGCGGAAGCACGGCGAGGAGCCCGAACCACAGGAGCGCCCCGAGGATGCCAATGGCCCAGAAGGGTGCGCGCCAGCCGAGCATGTTGGCCATGCCCAGGCTCAGGGGGACGCCCGCCACCGCGGACAACCCGAGCGATGACATCACCGTGCCAATGGCCTGTCCCCGGCGCTCACCGGGGATGGTGTCCGCGATGATGGACATGATGACCGCGCCCATGAGGCCCGCGCATCCTCCCGCGATGCTCCGGGCCACCAGCAGCCACGCGTGGCTCTGCGCCGCGCCGCAGGCCAGCGTGGCTGTGATGAACCCCCCCAGGATGACCAGCAACGTGCTTCTGCGGCCAAACCTGTCGACCCACGCGAGCCCCAGCACGCCCATGGCGGCGGAGGCCAACGTGTAGGAGGACACCAACGTTCCGAACTGCGCGGCTGACAGACTGAACAGCCGCATGAACTCCGGACCCAGCGGCAGGACGATCATGAAGTCCAGCAAGTGGGTGAACTGCACGCCCGCCAGCAGCAGGATGAGCAGACGCTCCTGTCGCGGTGTGAACGAGGCGGTCACGAAAGGCTCCAGCGATTCAGGCCGCACGGGCTTCGTGCGTGCGAAGGGACGGCATGGATTCGGCGACGAGGAAGGCCAGCTGAAGGGCCTGGTCCGCGTTGAGGCGCGGATCGCAGTGGGTGTGGTAGCGGCTGGAGAGGTCGTCTTCCGTCACGGGCTGGGGGCCGCCCAGGCATTCGGTGACGTTCTGCCCGGTCATCTCCAGGTGCAGGCCCCCCGGGTGGACGCCTTCCGCGGCGGCGGCGTCCATGAAGCCACACACCTCCGTGAGGATGCGGTCGAAGGAGCGCGTCTTGTAGCCATTGCCGGCCTTGTGGGTGTTGCCGTGCATCGGGTCGATGGACCAGATGACCGGGCGCCCGTCCCGGCGGGTGGCGGCCATGAGCCGGGGCAGCCGTTCCGCGACCCGGTCCGCGCCAAACCGCCCGATGAGGGTGATGCGGCCCGGGATGCCCTGGGGATTGAGGAGGTCCATCAGCCGGAGCAGTTCGTCGGGCTCCATGGTGGGGCCACACTTGATGCCAATGGGGTTCTGGATGCCGCGCATGAACTCCACGTGGCCACCGTCGAGTTGGCGGGTGCGCTCGCCAATCCACAGCATGTGCGCGGATGCGTCGTACCAGCCGCTGCCGTCGGGCTCGGCGCGTGTCATGGCCTCCTCCACGTTGAGGAGCAGGGCTTCGTGGCTGGTGAAGAAGTCGATGGCATTGGAGCTGCTGCGAGGCTCCGGACTGACCCCCAGCGCCCGCATGAACGACAGGGATTCGAGGATGCGGTCCGCCAGCAAGCGGTTGATGCCGCCCTGGGGCCAGCGCTGGGGCTCGGCGAGCTCCTCGTAGCCGCGCTGGGCGAAGGCTCGCAGCAGGTTCAGCGTGGCGGAGGACTGGTGATAGGCCTTGAGCAGCCGGCGCGGGTCTGGCGTTCGCGCCTGGGCGTCGAACTCCATGCCGTTGATGATGTCCCCGCGGTAGCTGGGCAGGGTGACGCCGCCCAGCGTCTCCATGGGGCTGGAGCGCGGCTTGGCGAACTGCCCGGCGATGCGGCCCACCTTCACCACCGGCCGGTTGCCGGCGAAGGTCAGCACCATGGCCATCTGCAACAGCAGCCGGTAGGTGTCCCGGATGTTGTCGGTGGTGAACTCCTTGAAGCTCTCCGCGCAGTCGCCCCCTTGCAGCAGGATGGCCTTGCCTTCAGCGACCTTGGCGAGCCGGGCGGTGAGCCGGCGCGTCTCGTCCGCGAAGACGAGCGGAGGCAGGCGGGACAGCTCAGCCTCGGTCTGGGCCAGGGCCTGCGCGTCCGGATAGTCCTCCGGCATGTACTTGACGGGCTTGTGCCGCCAGGAGTCTGGCGTCCAGGTGGGGTTCGTCACGGGAGTGCCGTTTCGGTTGGAAGGCGGGTTGCGGGTACGGGCGGCAGCAGGCCCCGCGCAATGCAGTAGTCGAGGTATCGGTACAGCAGCGCACGGTCCGTGGGCGGGCAGGTGATGCCCGTTCCCTCGAGCGCTTGATGGACCCGCTCACAGCGGATGGGGCCCAGGCCAAACGCGGGCACGTCCGTGCCCGAGCGCAGGTCGAAGAAGGCGAGCGTGGATTGGTTCTCCCCGGTCCCGGCGCGCGCGGCCACGCGGTTGCGCCACTCACCCACGGGGCAGTGCTCCACGGGGTAGCCGTAGTCACGGACCCAGGCGAACAGCTCACGGAGCTTCACCTCGGGCGTGGGACACAGGTTGAACACCGTGGGCGGGCGGGCGTCGCGCGCCATGCGGACGATGGCTCCCGCCACGTAGTCCACGGGTGTCCACACCTCGGCGACGTCGAGCTGGGGCAGCGCGCCCACGGGGATTCCCGCCAGCAGGATGCGCCACACCAGGTCCTGTGGGTTGACGATGGCGCTGTCGGGCGCACCCACCACGCGGCCCAGTCGGTACACGGCGACGGGGAGGCCACGCGCTCCGGCCTGTTCGACGAGCCGCTCGGCGATCCACTTGCTCTGCTGGTAGCCGTCGCGCAGGCCCGGGTGCGCGGGCACGAAGGACTCTGGCACGTCGGGGCTGAGGTCCGTCTGCGGCGCCACGGCCAGGGTGGAGACGTAGTGGAAGGGCTTGGCGCGGACCGCGGCGGCCAGGCGCAGCAGCTCGCGGGTGCCGCGCACATTCACGGCCTGGAGGCTGCCGTATTCACGCACCACGCTGACCACGGCGGCGTTGTGGATGACGGTGTCACACTCCGAGGCCAGCCCGAGGAAGCGCGCCTGGCTCAGGCCCAGCCAGGGCTGGGTGAGGTCCGAGGGCAGCGCCACCACGCGTTCCGTCAGGTATTCGAGGGAGAGCTGCTGGGACGCCAGCGCGGCCTGGATGCGCTCCAGGGCGTGCGCCTCGTCGCGAGCGCGGACCAGGCACACCACGCGCGCGTCCGTCTGGCGCAGGAGCTGGTGGAGCAGGTGCGCCCCGACGAAGCCGGTGGCTCCGGTGAGGACGACCTGACGCAGCCGCGGGGACTCGGCGGACTCCACCGTGAGCTTGGGGACGATGTCCTCGGACAGCACGGCGTCAGCGAGCATGCTCTCGGTGAGGCCCCCGGCGGCGGAGGCGCCGTCGGTGCCTTGTTCCAGCGCCTGGGCCAGTCCGGCTGCCGTCGGGTAGCGGAAGACGGTGGCGACGGGAATCTCGCGGCCCAGCTCGATGCCGAGCCGGTTGGCGACCTGGATGCTCTGGAGCGACTGGCCGCCCAGGTCGAAGAAGTCATCCTGCGCGGACGTCGTCGTCACGCCCAGCACCTCTTCCCAGACCTTCAGCACCACGCGCTCCAGGGCGGTGGTTCCCGCTGTCGTGGTCGCGGCCTCTTCGGTGGGCAGCAGGCGGCGCAGCTCGGCGCGGTCCAGCTTGCCGGTGCTGGTGCGTGGCAGCCGCTCCGTGAACACGAAGGTGCCGGGCACCATGGGGGCGGGCAAGCCGCCCAGCAGGTGCTGCCGCAGCTCCGCCACGGTGGGCGCAGGCTGCGTGGTGACGACGTGCGCGCACAGCCGGCGCGAGCCACTGGGGAGCACCTGTCCGACGACGGCCGCCTCGCGCACGCCCGGGTGGCCGAGCAGCGCCGTTTCGACCTCGGACGGGTCGATGCGGTGGCCGCTGATCTTGAACTCGTCGTCGACGCGGCCCACGAAGACAATCTGGCCGTCCTCGCGCAGCCGGGCCTTGTCCCCCGTGCGGTAGGCGCGGGGGCTTCCTGGCAGGGCGTCGAGCGTGATGAAGCGCGTAGCCGTCAGCGCCTCGCGGCCCAGGTAGCCCCGGGCGAGCGCGCCGCCCAGCAGGTGGAGCTCGCCTTCCTCACCCGTGGGGAGGATGCGGCCCTGTGCGTCGGCAATCACCGCGCGCACGCCGGGCAGGGGGCGTCCGATGGGCACGTCTTCCCCGGCGGGCGTCACGTCGGGACCGCCGCTGAGTGTGGCGACGGTGGCCACCACGGTGGCCTCGGTGGGGCCGTAGGTGTTGAGCAGCCGGACCTGGGGACCGGCGGAGGCGCGCCATCGGGCGACGCGTTCGGGCAAGGCGGCCTCACCGCCGATGATGACGGTGCGCAGCGAGGGCGGCAGCCGGGCCGCGCCCGTGGACACGCTGTAGGCCAGCTCGTGCCAGAAGGCCGTGGGCAGGTCCAGCAGGGTGATGCCGTGGGTGGCGCAGGCCTCGAGCAGCCGGGGCACCGACTGGAGCATCTCGTCCGTGCGCAGCACCAGCGTGGCGCCGGCGCACAGGGAGACGAAGATCTCCTCCACGCTGGCATCGAAGTGCAGCGGCGCGAACTGCAGCACCCGGTCTTCGGGCGTCACCTCGTAGCGGAACGTCGCGCCCGCCACGAAGTGGGCCAGGGCGTCGTGGTCAATCTGCACGCCGTTGGGCTGGCCGGTGGAGCCGGAGGTGTAGATGACGTACGCCAGCGGCGCGCCCGACTGGGGCGCCGTGGCCGGCAGCTCCGAGCCGGCGCGCCGGTGCACCGCGAGCTGCCCGGGCGCCTGCGGAGGCATGCCGGCCGTGAGGTCCTTCACGGCGCTGCTCACCGTCAGTCGCGGCGCGGCGTCATCCAGGATGGCCTTCGTCCGGGATTCGGGACCGAAGGGGTCCACGGGGAGGTATCCCGCGCCGGAGAAGAGGACACCCATCGTGGCCACGATGGCGTCGATGCTCCGGGGCAGGGAGACGGCCACCAGCGTGTCGGGCCGCGCGCCGTCGGCCCGCAGCCGCTTCGCGAGCGCCTGTGCGGACTGGAGCAGCGCCGCGTAGGTGAGGCGGTGCTCGCCATGCTCCACGGCGATGGCTTCCGGCCGCGCACGGGCCTGCTCCTTGATGAGCTCCAGCACGGGCCGTTGCGGAATCGGCAGGGGCCCGCCATCCACGACGGAGGGCCGCGCGGGGGCAGGCGCCGCGCGCACGGGCTGCTCGGGCGAGGCCACCAGTGACTCCAACAACTGGAGGAAGCCACGTTGGTGGGTGTCCAGGACGTCGGGGCTGTAGCAGGCGGGGTTCGCGTCGAAGTCCACGCGCAGTCCGCTGCCATCGGAGCGAGCGTACACGCCGATGGACAGGTCCTCGACGGGGCCCGCGGAGAGGTTGTGGGCGAAGGCCGGCATCCCCGCGAAGCGCAGGGCGTAGTCGAACGGCATGATGTTGACCACGGGGCCGAACAGCCGCCGCTGGCCGCCCACGCGCTTCAAGTCGCGGCGAAGCTGCTCGTAGCGGTAGCGCAGGTGCGGCCTCATGGCGCGCAGCTCCGCAGCCACGTCTCGGGCCATGGCGAACAAGCCGGCGTCCGGACGTACCGGGACGCGCAGCGGCACGATGTTCATGGCCATGCACGGCACGCGGATGGCGGCCGAGCCCAGGCGGGTCATCACCGGCAGACCCAGCACGACTTCGGGCGCACCGGTGTGCTGGTGCAGCCAGGCCGCCGTCGCCGCGAGCACCAGGTCCGGCCATGTGAGCCCGGCCTGCTTCGCGGCGGCCTGCATCCGCTCCAGGTCCGCGGGCGACAGGTGCCGCGTCTGGCGCACGAATCGCGGCGTCATTGGCGCGGGCTCCGCGAGCGTCACGGGCGTAGGGCCATGGGTGAAGCGCTCCACCCAAAAGGCGCGGTCCGCGGCGTGCTGCGCGCCCCCCTGGTAGGCGGCGTCCTCATCGAGGACGGCGCGGAGGGAGCCGAACCCGTTCGTGGCGGGCTTGCCCGTCACCCGGGCCGTGTAGAGGTCCGCCACGCGGCGAGCCACCAACGAGAAGCCGAAGCCGTCCAGGGCGATGTGGTGGGCCCGCTGGAACCAGAAATAACGGTCTGGCGCCGCCTTGAACAACGCCTCCGCGAACAGCGGGCCCTGGCCCAGGTCCACCGTGCGCGTCAGGTCCTCATGCATCCAGGACTGGGCCGCGGCCCAGGGATCGGGCGTGTGGCTGATGTCGGCGACGTGCAGCTGCCACGACGCGCGGGGCTGCACGAACTGCACGGGGCCGGAGGCACCGGGGACGAAGCGCGCGTGGAGCGCCTCCGCCTCGTCAATGGCCTGACGCAAGGCGGACTCGAAGTGCTCCACGACGAGCGGCCCGCGGATCTCGATGCACTCACCCGCGTTGTAGACGGCGCTCGTGAGGTCGAACTGCTGGCCGAGCCAGATTCCATGCTGGGCCGCGGACAGCGGCCAACCTGCTTCGTGTGTTTCGCCCATTGCCAGGGACTCCCGTGTGTTCATGCGTCAGGGGCGCGAGGTGACTCGCGCACCGCGGAGCTACGCGGCGTTCCGGGAAGCGGGCGTGTTGCCCAGGGAGAGCAGCGTGAACCAGTCGGCGAGCGTCGGCCGTTCGGCCAGCTCCACGAAGGTGGTCTCCGCGCCAGCGGCCCGCCACTTCTCCACCAGCGTCATCAACCGGATGGAGTCCATTCCGCGCTCGAGCAGGTTGTCGTCGTCCCCCAGCGCCTCCGGCGACTCCTGGAGCAGCTCCGCCACTTCCGCGCGCACCTGCTCGCGGGTGAGTGTGCTGGACGTGGAGACGGGGCCCAGCGCGTCGAGCACCTGCTGCGTGGTGGTGGTGACGGCGCACAGCTGGGCCGCGTAGCTCAACGCGAGCTGGTGGTGCGCCAGGGAGAAGTCACCCAGCGCGTCGGCGATGAGGAAGGGCCGCACGTCGCTCATGAAGGCGTCGCTGGCCGTCTGCAGGCAGCCGATGTGCGCGTAGATACCGGAGATGAGGATTTGATCGCGGCCCAGCTTCTTCATCTGGTCCATCAGGTCCGTCTTGCGGAACGCGCTGTAGCGCCACTTGGTGAGCTGGATGTCGCCTTCGGCGGGCGTCAGTGCGTCGATGATGCGCTTCTGATCCGGTCCGCCGTTGATGCCTCCGCCCCAGAAGTCCAGCAGCAGGCCGCGCTGCTCGGGCGTCTGACCACCCGGTTGGGCCGAGTACACGACGGGGATGCCCAGCGCCGTGCAGTGCTGCCGCAGCCGCTGGATGTTGGCGACCAGCTCCGTCACGGGCGACTGGCCCTGCGTGAAGGCCTCCACGAAGTAGCGCTGCATGTCGTGGATGAGCAGCACGGCGCGGCTCGGGTCCGGCGTCCAGGAGACCTTGTTCTTCGGCAGGTCGGTGGCGCCGGGCATGGGATAGGGAGAAATGGCGGGGAGCGCCATGGGGAGTTCCTTTCAGCGCGTCGCGCGCGAAACCGGAGTGGGGGAGGGAGCGCCGGCGAGCACGTCGCGCAGCGCCTTCTTGCTGACCTTGCCGACGCCCGTCTTGGGGAACGCCTCGACGAACTCGACCCGGTCGGGAATCTTGAAGGCGGCCAGACCACGCTGGCGCAGGAAGGCCGTGAGGACATGGGGCGCCGGCGGCGTGCCGCGCGCGATGACGAAGGCGCAGGTGCGCTCGCCCAGGAACGCGTCCGGAACGGCGACCACCGCGGCGTCGTGCACGTCGGGGTGGGCCAGCAGGTGGTTCTCCACCTCCTCGGCCGCGACCTTGTCGCCGCCCCGGTTGATCTGATCCTTGGCGCGGCCCTCCACCACCAGGTAGCCCTGGGGCGTCACGCGGACCACGTCACCGGTGTGATAGAAGCCGTCGTCGGTGAAGGCCTTCGCGTTGTGGGCCTCCGCCTTGTAGTAGCCGCGGATGGTGTACGGCCCGCGCGTCAGCAGCTGGCCCGTCTCACCTAGCGCAACGTCTTCGCCGTCCTCGTCCACCACCCGGAGCTCGTCGTCCGGGGAGATGGGCCGGCCCTGGGTGCTGACGATGACGTCCTCGGGGTCATCCAGGCGCGTGTAGTTGACCAGGCCCTCGGCCATGCCGAACACCTGTTGGAGCGTGCAGCCCAGCGTGGGCTTCACCCGCATGGCCGCCTCGGTGCTGAGGCGCGCGCCACCGACCTGAAGCACCCGCAGGCTGGCGAGTTGATGCCGGCGCGTCCTGGCCGCGTCCATCCAGACCATGGCCAGCGGTGGCACCACCGCGGTGATGGTGACGCGCTCGCGCTCGATGAGCGGGAACACCGTGTCCGGGCTGGGGTTGGGCGCCAGCACCGCCGTGCCGCCCGCGTAGAAGGTGCCCAGCACGCCCGGCGAGCTGAGCGGAAAGTTGTGCGCCGCGGGCAGCGCGCACAGGTACACGCTCGTCTCGTCGAGCCGGCAGATGTCCACGCTGCCGCGCAGGCTGTAGATGTAGTCGTCGTGCGTGCGCGGGATGAGCTTGGGCACACCCGTGCTTCCGCCGGAGAGCTGGAAGAAGGCCACGTCGCTGGGCGCGGGCCCCGGCGGCAGCGCCGTGGGCGCGGCGTACAGGCTGCTCAGCGCCGTGAAGGGGCCTGCGTCACCGGCGACGATGACGTGCTTCAGCGTCGGGCAGGTGCCGCGCACCTGCTCAGCCAGGGTGCGGTAGTCGAACCCGGCCTGCTTGTCCGCGATGACGTAGGCCACCGCCTCCGTGAAGGCGCAGAAGTAGCCAATCTCCGAAGCGCGGTGCGCGGGAAGCGCGAACACCGGCAGCGCGCCCAGGCGGAAGAGGGCGAAGACGACCTCGAAGAACTCGGCCACGTTGGGCAGCTGCACCACCACGCGGTCCCGAGCCTGGATGCCCAGGGCATGGAAGCCGGCGGCCAGCTGGCTGACGCGGGCGTCCAGGTCGGCGTAGGTGAGGCGGCGCTCTCCGGCCACCAGCGCGGTCCGCTCGCCGTGACGCTGGGCGCGCTCGTGGAGGAGCTGGCCGAACGTCTCGCCGCGCCAGTAGCCAGCCTCGCGGTAGCGGGCGGCGTAGGCCTCCGGCCAGGTGGGGCAGCCAGGGAGGACGGGGGGCGTCATGACTGCACCCCGGCACCGTGGCCCAGGCCCATGGCGTGGAGCATGGTGCGGAACTTGGCCTCGGTCTCCGCCAGCTCGGACTCGGGCGTGGAGCCCACCACGATGCCCGCGCCCGCGAAGATGCGCAGGGTGCGCTCACTGGCCTCCGCGCAGCGGATGGTCACCGCCCACTGGCCATCCCCCGTGGCGTCGCACCAGCCCACCGTGCCGGTGTAGTAGCCGCGCTCGAAGGGCTCGATGGAGCCAATCGCCTCGTGCGCCAGCCGCGTGGGGTAGCCGCACACCGCGGGCGTCGGGTGCATGGCCGCCGCCAGCGTCAGCGAGGAGATGGAGGGGTCGGCCAGCTCACCGGTGATGCGGCTGGACAGGTGCCACATGGTGGCGGTGTTCACGAGCGACGGACCGGCGGGCACGTTCAGCGTCTTGCAGTACGGCCGCAGCGCCTCCGCGACGGCGTCGATGACCACCGCGTGCTCGTGCAGGTCCTTGGGCGACTTCAGCAGCGCGGCGGCGCGCTCCTGGTCCTCCAGCGGATCCGCGCTGCGGGCCGCGGAGCCGGCCAGGGGATTGGCGACCACCTGGAACCCGGAGCGGGACACGAGCAGCTCGGGGCTGGCGCCAATGAGCGTGCGCAGTTTCGCGCCGCTGGCCCCATCCTGCTGGGGGAGGTCGGCGGCGAAGGTGTAGCCCGATGGGTTGCGCTGCGCGAGGTTGCGCAGCAGCTGCCGCAGGTCGATGGGGGCGGCGGCGTTGAGGTGCAACGAACGTGACAGCACCACCTTCTGGAGCGGCCCGCTCTGCATCAGCTTCAGCGCCTGCGCGACGCCGTTCAGGTACGCGGCGGGCTCCGGCACCGGCTGGACGGTGTAGCTGGCGCTGAACGGCCGCTGCACCGGGACGTCTTTGTCGAACACCAGCGGTCCGGCGCGTTGGAGCGTCAGCGGCACCACGAGCTGTGCGGGCACCGAGCCGTCGAAGGGCACCGCGCCCACCGCCACGGGGATGTCGTGGTCCGCCTGGCGCGCGTCATTCAGCACCGCCGTCACGCGCTCGGGGAGCCGCGCCAGGGCATCCGCGCCGCCCTGGTGCGGCACGGTGGCGAAGGTGCCGCGCGCCAGCAGCGTGCGGCGCGGCGTGGCGAAGAAGAACGAAGAGCCAGCCTCGTAGCTCTCGAGCAACTGCGCGGCGAGTGTCTGCGGTCCCATGGGGTGTTCCTGTTCCTTCGGCTCAGCGGGCGTCATGCACAGGGCGCCACATGGCGGCGCCTCGGTGGCAGGTTATGAAGTAGATCCTAGTAATCATTCTCAACTTCTCGAGGGGCGTGGGCCTGGGCGGCCGCGCGAGGGCGGGGTCAGGCATCGAGCGTCGCGCCCCCGTCGACGCGGAGGTCGTGCAGGGTGATGTGGCGTGCCGCGTCCGAGACGAGGAACCGCACCGCGTTGGCGATGTCCTCGGGGGTGGCGATGCGTTGCAGGGGGATGCCCAGGCGATAGGCCTCGGGCGAGCCGGCAATCACCGCCTGCGCGCCGGAGTCATCCGCCCAGAGCGCGCGCTGCATGGCGGTGTCCGTGGAGCCAGGGGACACGACGTTGCAGCGGATGCCGTGTGGGGCCAGCTCCAGGCCCAGGCACTTGGTGAACATGCTGGAGGCGGCCTTGGAGGCGGCGTACGCGGCCATCTGCGTGCGGGGCACGGCGGCGGCGTTGGAGCCCACGGTGACGATGACACCGCTTCGCCGGGGCACCATGCGCCGGGCCACGGCGCGGGACACCTGGAACACGCCCAGCGTGTTGACGGAGAAGGTGAATGCCCAGTCCTCGTCGCTGTAGGACAGGATGGGGCCCGTGCGCAGGACGCCCGCCACGTTGGCCAGCACTTCGATGGGGCCCAGCTCCCGCTCAATGCGCTCCACCACGGCGTCGACGGCGGCGACATCACTCACGCTGGCCGGGTAGGCCACCGCGTGTTGATGCTTCTGCCGGAGCTCGGCCACCAGGGCGCTCAGGCCGTCCGCGTTGGTGTCGACCGCGGCGATGAGGGCTTCGCCCGCCAGCGCACGTGCCACTGCCGCGCCAATACCTTGTGCGGCACCTGTGACGAGTGCCACCCGGGTGGGCGTTCCCATGTCCCTGTTCCTCCTTCTGGATGCCTGCGCCCGCTCGTTGGGCTCATAAGTGGATAATGAGAATGATTTTCATTATCGAGGCGGCGCAGATATGTGCCACGCAGCGTCAGGGGTGTCAAGAAGGGAAGTAAGGGATTGCGGGTAACGCATATTGCAATGGCCGCCCGGTCGGGCTGTCACGCATCGGGTTCCACCGCGGCGCCACGCTTCTTTTGGCCGCGTTGGGAGCGGACCGGGCTCGTGTCCGATGATGGGATTTCGCGTGCCACAGGCGAACGCGAATCCCGTCCCGGCCGGGTGTGCGAAGGGCCCTGTCGGGCGCGACGTTTGATGGCGTTGGAGTTGCAGTGGAGTCTGGCCTTCATGTCCCAGCTTCTTCAGGACGTTCGCTTGTCCCTGCGTCGCATGCGGCGCGAGGCCGCATTCACGCTGGTCATCATCACCACGCTGGCGCTGGCCATTGGCGCCACCACCGCCGTCTTCAGCGCGGTGTACCAGGTGTTGCTCCGGCCGTTGCCGTACCGAGCGCCGGAGCAACTGGTGACGCTGTACCAGTCGACGCCCCAGCGCGAGCGGATGGGCGTGTCGTTGCAGTCGCTCCAGGCCTGGCGCGAGCGTGCGTTTGCGTTCCAGGGACTGGAGGGGCTGTCGATCCGCGACATCACCTTGGCGGGTGACGGCGAACTGGAGCGGGTGCGCGCGGGGCGGGCAACAGCGGGCTTGTTCTCGCTCCTGGGCGTGCGGCCGTTGCTCGGACAGGACTTCCGCGCGGACAGGGACGCCCATGGCCTGCTCCTGTCGCATGCGCTGTGGCAGCGGCGCTTCGGTGGCCGCCCGGACGTGGTGGGACAGACGTTGATGGTGGATGACCAGCTCCACACGGTGGTGGGGGTGTTGCCCGCGGGTTTCCGCTTCGCACCGGACGTGGAGGCGTGGAAGCCGTTGGTCCTGGCCGTGGACGAGCCGGCCGGAGGGGTGTGGCTGCGGGTGGTGGGACGCCTGCGCGAAGGCGTGTCCGCGGAGCAGGCACGCACGGAGATGACGGCCCTGGGCGCGGCGCTGGTGCGCGAGCCGGGCTTCGCGGAGGAGCCCGCCGGGGTGCGGCTGGTGCCCTTGCACACGCAGGTGGTGGAGGGCTCCCAGGAGCGGCTGTGGCTCCTGGCCGGCGTCGTGGCGTTGGTGCTGCTGGTGGCCTGCGCCAACGTGGCCAACCTGTTGCTGGCGCGGGCTTCCGCGCGGGAGCGCGAGGTGTCAGTGCGCGCCGCCCTGGGCGCGGGCCGAGGGCGGCTGGTGCGGCAGTTCCTGGTGGAGAGCGGGATGTTGGCGCTCGTGGGTGGCGCCGCCGGACTGGTCCTGGCGATGTGGGGCATGGACCTGCTGCGCGCGCTCATGCCGCCTCAGTTCGTGGATGCCGAGGCGCTCCGCCTGCAGCCGCATGTCCTGGGCATCGCGCTGGTTCTCTCGGTGGTGACCAGCCTGCTGTTTGGCCTGATCCCCGCGCTGCGGGTGTCGCGCGCGGATGCGCGGGGCGCGCTGGGCGGGCTGCGAGGCGGCGCAGGGGCCACGCGGGGCGAAGGCGGGCGCGTGGTGCTGGTGGTCGCGCAGGTGGCCCTGGCACTGATTCCGCTGGTGGGCGCGGGCCTGATGCTTCGCACCGTCCATGCCTTGAGCGTGGTGCCGCTGGGCTTCAATCCCCAGGGCGTCACCGTGGTGGACCTCTCCCTTCCGTCGGCGAAGTACCGGGACGAGGCCGTCCAACGGGCCCTCTTCTCCAGCGTGTTGGAGCGGGTGCGCGCGCTTCCAGGCGTGACGTCCGCGGGCATGTCCAGCACGGTGCCCCTGTGGGGACGCAATGGCCTGGCGCCGGTGCTGCTTCCGGGCGAGGCGGCATCACAGGCGGACTCCCGGGAGTTGGTCCACTTCCGCACCACCAGCGACGGCTACTTCAACACCCTGGGCATCCCGCTGAAGGAAGGGCGCACCATCGAAGCCTGGGATGGGCCGGGCACCGCGCCGGTGGTCGTGGTGAACGAGACGTTCGCCCGGCGCTACTTCCCCGGGCGGAGCGCGGTGGGGCAGCGCGTGCAACTGGTGCTCGACGGTGAGGCCTTCCGCGAAGTCGTGGGCGTGGTGGGGGATGTCCAGCACAACAGCCTGGATGCGCCCCCGGTCAGCGAGGCCTTTGTCCCCATGGGACAGCTCTGGGGACTGCACATGCTGCTCACCGTGCGTGCCTCGCAGGACGCTGTCGCGCTGGCCCCGGTGCTGCGCGAGCAGCTTCGCGCCGTGGCCCCCGAGCTCCCGAGCGTCCCCGTGAGCTCCCTGGAATCGGTCGTGGACGCCAGCGTGGGCCACACGAAGGTGCTGGGTTCGCTGCTGGTGGCCCTGGCGGTGCTGGGGCTGGTGCTCGCGGGCGTGGGGCTCTACGGCGTGTTGTCCTATTCGGTCAGTCAGCGGACGCGCGAGCTGGGCATCCGCATGGCGTTGGGCGCGACCGGGCACTATCTGGTGTGGCGCGTGGTGGGGCAGGGGCTTCGGATGGCCGTGGCCGGCGTCCTCCTGGGGCTCGTCGGCGCCGCCGTGTTCGCGCGCAGCCTGTCCAGTGTCCTGTATGGCGTGAGCGCGTTCGACGTCGTCACCTTCGCGGCCGTGCCCGCGCTGCTCGCCGCAGTGGCGTTGCTGGCCAGTTGGCTGCCCGCGCGCCGCGTCACCCGCGTGCCGCTGCACGAGGCGCTGCGCTCGGACGACTGAGGAAGTCCCCGGGGCGTTCGATGCACGCTATCGGCGATTCGCGAGCTGGCTTAGGACTGGGGACAACCTGGCTGGAGGTGCCGCGCGATGAGGAAGGTGAGTCCCACCGGAAAGCCCCTGCCGGGAAACCGTGGTGCCCTGGTGGCAGTCTTGCAACGGGACTTGTCGGGCACCCTCCGGATGGGGACCGTCTTCGGTGTCCTCGGGCTGGTGGCGGTCGTGGCTGGCTGGACGTCCATGGAGCAACTGATTGACGCTGGGCGTCGTGAGTTGGCGTATCGCGTGTTGCTCGTCTTCTTGGGGGTGCCCGGCATCATGGGTGGGCTGCTGTGTTGGTGGCTCGCGCCCCGCAAAACGCGCAGGCTCGTGCGAAGCGTGGAATCGGACGAGCGGACCCCGATGCTGATGTCGGTGGAGCGCAAGGTATTCGGGAGTGGAAGCGACGAAGTCGTCCACTTCGTGGCCACGCTGTACAGCCTGAGCGCCCATCAGTTGGTGTTGAGGGACGTGCGCCTGCGGCACGGGAACAAATGCCTGGCGTATCCCTACGACGAAGGGGTCTCCAAGGTGCCGGTGGATGTCTATGGAAGGCCCGGCGAAGGGCCGGTGGTCATCGATGCGGGCTGGGGATTCCTGCTTCCCTCCAACCGGACCTATCCCTGGTTCTAGCGGCCCACGGGCCCGCCTGCCTCAGTCGTACTTGAGCGCGATGATGGGGTCCACGCGCGAGGCACGCAGCGCGGGCACCCAGGTGGCCACCAGTCCCACGCCCAGCAGCACCAGCGGCGCGGCGACGAAGGACAGCGGGTCCAGGGCGCTGACGCCGTGGACGAAGCCGGACACCACCCGCGTCAGCGCCAGCGCGCCCGCGCACCCCAGCACCACCCCGCCCGCCACCGAGCCCAGGCCCTGTCGGAGCACCAGCCTCACCACATCGCCCTGCGTAGCGCCGAGCGCCAGTCGCACGCCCATCTCCCGTGTCCGCTGGCTCACCAGATAGGACAACACGCCGTAGATGCCCACTGCGGCCAGCGCGAGCGCCAGCGCCGCCATCATCCCCAGCAACATCATGTTGAAGCGCTCGGAGCCGAGCGAGCGCGCGACGTGGTCCTCCAGCTTCAGCGTCTCCATCACCGGTTGCTGCGCGTCCACCGCCCACACCTCGCGCTGGACGGCCGTTACGACGTCCGCGTGGCCGCCCCTGGCGCGCACCAGCAGGTTCTGCGGAATCATCCGCACGACCATCGACGCGACGCCCTGCGACATCTGTCCCGGCGGCAGGTACAGCAGCGGGGGAGGGGCGTCATTCAGGCCGTCCTCGCGCACGTCCCGCACCACGCCCACCACGACGCGGGGCACCACGTCCCGAAGGGACGGCACCGAATGCGCCACCCGGATGCGCTGGCCGAGGGGGTCCTCGCCCGGCCAGAACCTGCGCGCCGCCGTCTCGTTGATGACCACCACCGGCTCCGAGCCCGCCACGTCGTTCTCCGCCAGCAGCCGCCCGCGGACGAGGCCGATGCGCATTACACCGAAGTAGTCCGGCGTCACCGGGCGGTACTGCCCCCAGCCCGCGCCGGGGCCGTTGTCATCCCCCGTGTACTTGCCCTCGATGGCGAACGACATGCTGGGGCCCCTGTCCATGGGCAGCGACGTGGCGAACCCGACCGCCTCCACGCCAGGCAACGCCCTCACGCGCTCCACCACCTGCGCCTCGAAGCGCTCCAGGGCCTGCAACGTGCCGTAGCGTCCCTCCGGGAGCGACAGCCGCAGCACGTGGACGCCGTGCGGGTCGAAGCCCGGCTGCACGCTCTGCAGCGCGGAGAACCCGCGGATGAGCAGCGCCGCGCCCACCAGCAACATCACCGCCAACGCCACCTGACCTACCACCAGGAACGCGCGCGTGCGCCCGCCCCCCGGGCCCAGGGTCGCCCGCTGGCTGCCCTCGCGGAGCGCCATCTGGAGGTCCGTGCGCGACGCTTGCCACGCGGGCAACAGCCCGAACAACAGGCCCGTGAGGAGCGACGCGGCCAGCGTGAAGCCCAACACCGTGCCATCAATGCCCACCTGCGCGCCCGCGAGCCCTCCGTCCCCGGGCAGCAGCGCCGAGGTGTCCGGCGCCAGCGATAACAACCCGGGCAACACCGCCATCGCCAACAGCACCCCGAGCCCTCCGCCGGCCACGGAGAGCAAGAGGCTCTCCGTGAGCATCTGCCGCGCGAGCCGCCCCGGCGCCGCGCCCAACGCCGCACGCACCACCAGTTCGCGGTTGCGCGCCGCCGCCCGCGCGAGCTGGAGGTTGGCCAGGTTGACACATGCGATGAGCAGCACCAGGCTCACCGCGCCCATCAGCACCCAGAGCGCCAACCGCGTGTCGCCCGCGAGGAACGCCCGCAGGTCCACCGGGGCGAACTCCTGGCCCTCATCAAGCAGGGCCGGGTTCTCCGCGCGCACGCGTCCCCCCAATGTCTCCAGCGCCGCCGCCGCGCCGTCGGTCGAGACGCCCGGGCGCAGCCTGCCGGTGACGAAGAGGAAGTGGGAGTTGGTCCGGTCCGTGAGGTCGAGCTGGAGCGGCGTCCACAGGTGCACGCCCGTGGGGTACGCGAACGACGCGGGCGCCACGCCCACCACCGTATAGGACTCGTCATTGAGGACGACGGAGCGGCCCACCACGTCCGGCGCGCCACCGAAGCGCCGCCGCCACAGCCTCTCGCTGAGGACGACCACGCGAGGCCCGCCCACCACGTCCTCCTCCGGCAGGAAGCCGCGTCCCAGCCTCGGCCTCACGCCGAAGGTCTCGAAGAAGCCCGCCGTCACGCGCATGCCCGGCAATCGCTCCGGCATGCCGTCGCCCACGGCGCTGAAGCCCGAAGGCAGCACCTCATAGGCCGTGACGCGCGAGAAGGGCGACCCCTCCGCGGACATCCACACGTATCCCGCGATGGACTGCGACGCCGACCGCCCGTGGTCCTTGGTGACTCGCACCACCTGCATCAGCCGGTCTGGCTCCGGGTACGGCAGCGGCCGCAGCAGCACCCCGTTCACCACGCTGAAGATGGCCGTGTTCGCCCCGATGGCCAGGGCCAGCGTCAGGAGACAGACCAGCGTGAACCCACGGTTCTTCAGCAAGAGCCGGAGAGAGAAGCGGACATCCTCGATAAGGGCGGACACGGGGGGACCTCGGGGGGCGTGTGTTCGCCCTACGGCGCACGATGAGGGCCATTGCACTGGCTGCTGGACAGGCGGAGGACCAGCAACTTACGCAGGTCCGGCACCCAGAGGCCATGCCAGTCACTAGGCTTCATGTTGGAAAGCTGCCCACGCGCGCCCCCTCCGGTTGGCGTGGGAGCGCTCACCCAGACATCCCCAGGGCAGCCGGAGCGGGCAAGGACTCTCTCGAGGTGATGGGGGTGAGGGGCTGATGCGCAGGGAGTGGCCATGGTCCAGAGGCTCAGCGAGGCGGTGCCCATCGAGCGCTGCGAGGTTCTTGCTTACGAGGTCCCAACGGACGCGCAAGAGGCGGACGGCACCATCGAGTGGGACAGCACGACGCTCGTGGTGGTGGAGCTGACGGCGGGAGGCACGCGCGGGCTCGGCTACACGTACGCGGACGCGTCGGCGGCGAGCCTCATCCGCCGCTCGCTCACCCGGGCGCTCGAGGGACACGACGTGATGGACGTGCCGGCGCGGATGCGCTCATTGCTGAGGGAGGTCCGCAACAGGGGGAGGCCGGGACTGGTGTCCATGGCGCTCTCCGCGGTGGACGTGGCGTTGTGGGACACGAAGGCGCGCTTGCTGGACCTGCCGCTGGTGCGGCTGCTGGGCGCCGCGAGGGATGCGGCACCTGTCTACGGCAGCGGGGGCTTTACCTCGTACTCCATCGAGCGGCTCCAGGCGCAGCTCGCCGGCTGGGTGGAGCAGGGGATTCCACGGGTGAAGATGAAGGTGGGCAGCCACCCCGAGGAGGACCCAGGCCGGGTGGAGGCCGCGCGGCGCGCCATTGGGCCACGCGCGGCGCTCTTCGTGGATGCCAACGGTGCATACACGGTGCCGCAGGCCCTCTCGCTCGCGGAGCGCTTCTTGGCGCACGGCGTCTCCTGGTTCGAAGAGCCCGTCTCCAGTGATGACCTGGAGGGGCTCCACCGCCTGCGCGCTCGCGTCCCCGCCGGCATGGCCGTGGCGGCGGGCGAGTATGGGGACAGCGGTCTCTACTTCCGGCGCATGCTGGAGGCGGACGCGGTGGATGTTCTCCAGGCGGACGCCACGCGCTGCCTGGGCATCAGCGGGTTCCTTCAGGCAGACGCGCTGTGCGACGCGTTCGACGTGCCTCTCTCTGCCCACTGCGCCCCCGCGCTCCATGCCCATGTGGCGTGCGCGGCGCGGCGACTGGTGCACATCGAGTATTTTCACGACCACGCACGTTTGGAGCGGATGCTCTTCGACGGCGTGGCTTCGGTCAGGCATGGGACGCTCGCGCCGGACCTGTCGCGTCCGGGCCTGGGGCTGGAGTTGAAGCGGGCGGATGCGGCCCGCTACGAGGTGGGCGCCCCGTCCTGAGGCACGTCATGCCTGGCGTGCTGCTCGACGCCCTCTACCCGCTGTAGACACGGCTCAGACGGCGCCGTGGTGCCGGACGGGCGCGCGAGGTACGCAGTCGCCGCAGGCCCAGGAGCAGCAGGCCCCCCAGCACCGCCGCGGCGCGCGGGCGCCGAAGCGGCGGCCGCCCCAGCCCCTTCGTCACCCAGCCACGCTCGGGGAAATCGCCCGAGGGGCCCGTGCTCCCGTACGCCTTGGCCATCTGCACCACCTGCGCGATGTGCAGGGCCCGGCGGTTCGTGTTCTGCGCAATCTGCTCCCGGCAACTGAAGCCGTCGGCGATGACGAGCGCGTCCCGAGGCGTGGCGCGAACCTTGGGCAGCAGCACGCGCTCGCCCACCTGCTGGGAGACCGTGAATTTCTCTCCGGCCTCAAAGCCGAACGAGCCCGCCATGCCGCAGCAGCCCGTCTCCGGGATTTCGTAATCCAGCCCCAGCTTGTCGAGCACGGCCTTCTCGTCTGTCATCTGGAAGAGCGACTTGTGATGGCAGTGGCCGTGCACCACCGCCTTCTTCGCCATGTGGGGCAGGGGCACGTCCTTCGCGTACCGGGCGAGGAACTCGCTGAAGAGGAACGTCTGACGGCGGAGCTGTGTGGCGAGCTCCCAATCCGGGAAGAGGTTGCGCAGCTCATCTCGAAAGACGGACACGCAGCTCGGCTCCAGACCCACCAGCGGCACGCCCGCTTCAATCTCCCGGCGGAGGCTCTCCAGCGTGCGCCGCAGCATCCACTTCGCCGTCGTCAGCATGCCGAAGTCGTAGAGCGGCCGGCCGCAGCACAGGAACCCCTGGGGAACCGCCACCTCGAAGCCCGCGTCCTCCAGCACGTCCAGCGCCGCGGCCGCCGTCTCCGGAAAGAAGTGGTTGTTGAAGGTGTCCGGCCACAGCATCACCCGCTGGTGGCCCTGCTGGTTCGACACCGGCCGGCGCGCCACCCATCGCTGGAAGGACTCGGGCGCGAAGCGCGGCAGCTTCCGCTGCGTCGACATGCCGGCCAGCCTCTGGAGCAGCATTCGGGTCGGTGGGAAACCGGTGAGGACATTCACCAGTCGAGGGGCCCGCATGGCTGCGCGGGCCCAGAGCATGATGAGGCCCATGGCGTAGGCGGGCCGCGGGCGCAGGTGCCCCTGGTAGTAGTGCGACAGGAACTCCGCCTTGTACGTCGCCAGATCCACCTGCACCGGGCAGTCGCCCTTGCAGCCCTTGCACGCCAGGCACAGCTCCAATGACTCCTTCACCTTGTCGTCGCGCCAGCCGTTCTTGACGACCTCGCCCTGGAGCATCTCGAAGAGCAGGTGAGCGCGGCCGCGCGTGGTGTGCTTCTCCTCCTTCGTCACCATGTAGCTGGGGCACATGGTGCCGCCGTCGTCCCGCCGGCACTTGCCCACGCCCACGCAGCGCTCGGTGGCTCGGTACAGCAGGCCGTCGTCGTCCGGGTACTTGAAGTGCGTCCGCGGCTTCCAGGTGCGCGCCCGGAAGTCCCGGCCCAGGCGCAACTCCTGGTCGATGGGGTTCGGGTCCACCACCTTGCCCGGGTTCATCTTCCCCTGCGGATCCCAGATGCTCTTGAACTCGCGGAAGGCCTGCACCAGCTCCGGGCCAAACATGCGCGGGAGGAACTCGGCGCGTGACTGGCCATCGCCGTGCTCGCCGGACATCGAGCCCCCCATGGACACGCAGAGGTCCACCGCTTCCTCGATGAAGGCGCGATACTGCTGGATGCCTCTGGATGAGGTGAGGTCGAAGTCGATGCGCGTATGGACGCACGCCTGGCCGAAGTGGCCATAGAGCGAAGCGTCATATCCATACTTGTCGTACAGCTTGCGCAGGGCGCGCAGGTAGGCCCCCAGCTTCGCGGGAGGCACCGCTGAGTCCTCCCATCCGGGACAGGTGTCTGGCTTGCCGGGCACACGCGCGGTGGCGCCCAGGCCCGCCTCGCGAACCTTCCACGCGTGCTCGATGTGTTCCCTGTCCGAATACAGCCGCATGTCCACGGGAGCGCCGCGGCCCTTGCGCAGCGCCTCCATCATCTCGCGCGCCCGCTCGAGTGCCTCCTCCCGCGTGTCGCCGCCGAGCTCCAGCATGAGGTAGCCCTGGCCCTGTGGGAGGATGTCGAGGAACTCGGCGTGCGAGCTCATGGGATGGAGTGACTCCATCTGGCTGGTTCGGCCCTTCAGGACGACGTTGTGGATGAGTTCGTCATCCAGCCCCTCCAGCGCGAGCGGGTGGAAGCGCTCGGCGAGCTCATGGGCGTGGTCTCCAGCGATGTAGATGTCCGGATAGCCGAGCATCACCACCACCCGGTGCGGCGGGCTGTGCACGAGCTTCAACGTCGCCTCCAGGATGGTGACGCACGTGCCCTCGGTGCCCACCAGGGCGCGCGCCACGTCGAAGCCGTGTTCGGGCAGCAGCGCGTCGAGGTTGTAGCCAGAGATGCGCCTCGGAATCGGCGGGTAGCGGCGGCGAATCTCCCCCGCGTACCTGTCTCTCAGCTCGCGCAGCTTGCGGTAGATGTCTCCGCGCCGGCCGCCGGCCCGGATGAGGGCTTCCAGCTCCGCGTCGCTGGTGGGACCCACCTTCATGCGCAGGCCGTCGTGGGTGAGCACGTCCAGCGCCCGCACGTTGTGCGAGACGGGGCCGGCCATCTGGGCATGAGAGCCGCACGAGTTGTTGCCCAGCATGCCGCCGAGGGTGCAGTGGTTGTGCGTGGCGGGATCCGGGCCGAAGGTGAGGTGGTACTGCTCGGCCGTGTCGCGCAGGTGGTCCAGGATGGTGCCGGGCTGAACGCGGGCCGTCTTCGCGCCGGGATCCACCTCCAGCACCCGGCCCAGGTACTTCGTCCAGTCGATGACGACGGCCACGTTGCAGCACTGGCCGGCGAGGCTCGTGCCTCCGCCGCGCGACAGCAAGGGGGCGTCGTATTCGCGGCAGGCGCGCACGGTGGCGAGGACGTCGTCGAGGCTGCGGGGGACGACGACCCCTAGGGGGACCTGCCGGTAGTTGGAGGCGTCCGTGGCGTAGAGCGCACGGCTCCCATTGTCGAAGCGGACCTCGCCCTCCACGGAGCGGCGCAGCGCTGCCTCCAACCCTTGGACGTCCACGGCGACATCACCGCCCTGCGGACCTGGGAGCGGATGGGCGGCGGGCCGCTTGCGCGAGAGCCGCGAGAGGGTGCGTTGGATGGCGTCCGTCGAGCGCATGGTGGTTCCTCTCCCGTTCAGGTGCGTGCCCGAGGCGGGGGCACGCAGAGAACCTGCGCACCGCGCGCGCGGCACGGACATGCCGTGGCGGCGCGGCGCACGTCTTCCCGCCTCGTCGGGTACGGCTGGGACGAGGGCCCCCGGGCGGGACTGCCCGGTGCCGGTTCCCCGCATCTCCAGGGGATGCCCAGCTTCGGAAGGCACCCCTTCGCTCCCAGCCCTAGGAGTTTCAATGAGCGCTACCGTCGCCGATTATCTGCTCTACCGCCTGACCCAGTGGGGCGTCCGCCGGCTCTATGGCTATCCGGGCGATGGCATCAACGGCATCATCGGCGCGCTGGGGCGTACCACCGAGCTCCGGTTCATCCAGGCGCGCCACGAGGAGATGGCCGCCTTCATGGCGTGCGCGCACGCGAAGTTCACGGGGGAGGTGGGCGTCTGCCTGGCCACCTCCGGCCCTGGTGCCATCCACCTGCTCAATGGGCTCTACGACGCCAAGCTGGACCACCAGCCCGTGGTGGCCATTGTCGGCCAGCAGGCACGCTCGGCCCTGGGGGGGCATTACCAGCAGGAGGTGGACCTCACCACGCTCTTCAAGGACGTGGCCAGCGAGTACGTCACCATGGTGACGAAGACCTCCGCCGTCCGCCACGCCATCGACCGGGCAGTGCGAATCGCGCTGCACGAACGCTCCGTGACGTGCGTCATCATCCCGAACGACGTGCAGGAGCTGGAGTACCAGAAACCTCCGCGGAAACACGGCACCGTCCACTCCAGCGTGGACTTCAGCCCGCCGTGCGTCATTCCCCAGGAGAAGGACCTGCGCCGCGCCGCCGCCGTGCTCAACGCCGGCAAGAAGGTGTCCATCCTCATCGGCGCAGGTGCGATGAACGCCGCCAACGAGGTGGTGGAGGTGGCCGACCTGTTGGGCGCTGGGGTGGCCAAGGCGCTGCTGGGCAAGGCGGTGCTGCCGGACGCGCTGCCGTTCGTGACGGGCGCCATCGGCCTGCTGGGGACGAAGCCCTCGTGGGACATGATGATGGACTGCGACACGCTGCTGATGGTGGGCACGAGCTTCCCGTACTCGGAGTTCCTCCCACCCGAGGGGCAGGCGCGCGGCGTGCAGATCGACATCGACGGTCGCATGCTCGCCATCCGCTACCCCATGGAGGTGGCGCTCGCGGGGGACAGCAAGGAGACGCTGCGCGCGCTGATTCCCATGCTTCAGCGCAAGCAGGACCGGAGCTGGCGCGAGCAGCTCGAGAAGGGCATCCGCCAGTGGTGGAAGATGCTGGAGTCGCAGGCGATGAATTCGGCCGACCCCATCAACCCCCAGCGCGTCTTCTGGGAGCTGAGCCCCAAGCTGCCCGACGGCGTCATCCTGACCGCGGACTCGGGCTCGGGGACGAACTGGTTCGCTCGCGACTTGAAGATGCGCAAGGGGATGCTGGCGTCGCTGTCGGGCAACCTCGCCACCATGGGCTGCAGCATGCCGTACGCGATTGGGGCGAAGTTCGCATTCCCACACCGGCCGGTGCTCGCCATGGTGGGTGACGGCGCGATGCAGATGAACGGCAACGCGGAGCTCGTCACCGTGGCGAAGTACTGGAAGGAGTGGAAGGACCCGCGCTTCATCGTCCTGGTGCTCAACAACCGCGACCTCAACCAGGTGACGTGGGAGCAGCGTGTCATGGCCGGTGACCCGAAGACGCCGGCCACGCAGACGCTGCCGGACTTCCCCTACGCGCGCTACGCGGAGTCGCTGGGCCTGCGCGGCGTGCGCGTGGACCGCCCCGAGCAGATTGCCCGCGCCTGGGACGAGGCGCTCTCCGCGAACAGGCCCGTGCTGCTGGAGGCCTACACGGACCCCGACGTACCGCCGCTGCCGCCGCACATCACCTTCGAGCAGGCCCGGCACTTCGCCGCGGCGCTCCTGGAGGGGGACGAGGACACGGCGGGCGTCATCAAGCAATCCCTCAAGGGCATGGTGGACAAGCTCCTCCCGCACAAGGGGTAGCGGTCGGAAGTGGCGTTGCAACACGTCACAGGCAGGACCTCTCAGGTTTCATCGGTGGTGAAATGAAACGGGCCCGACGCGAATGCTCCGCGTCGGGCCCCCGAGGATGACGCGCCTTGGGAGGCGCGAGTGATTCAGTTGTAGGTGGCGGTGTAGGTGCCGGCCAGCGCGCCGTCGATGAAGGCGAAGTCCACGCCCTTGATGGTGCGCGTCACCGTGGTTACGGCGGAGCCCGCGCGGGTGACGGACAGCAGCGTGCGGCCCGTCGTGGTGCGGGTGGGCACCATGAGGGACAGGTTGCGCGCGGGGCTCGTGAGGTTGAAGGTGAGCACCGTGCCGGTGAAGGCCACGGTGGACACCTGGGTGGCCTCGCGGGCATCGAGCCACTCCAGCAGTTGCTTCGCGGTGATGACCGGCACGCCGTCACGCTTGGCGGACGCGATGATGGCGGCCGAGCCGGAGGAGCCGGCCGACGGCTGCGAGTCGACGTGCATGTTGGCGTTGAAGGCGCCGTAGTAGCCCTTGGAGCCCAGCGCGTTGCCCAGCAGCGTGTCGATGTGCAGCGGGTAGGACTGGCCGGACTCGTCCGTCATCTGCGTGGCGAGCTGGTAGACGTCCAGCGGAGTGCCATCCAGGTCCGCGAAGCGCATGGCCAGGCCGGAGCCGGTGAACATGCCCGGGCGGTCCTGCACCCAGTAGTCGGGCCAGTAATAGTAGTTGGTGTCCAGGCGGATGCCGTGCAGGCGCGACACCTTGGGCTGGGTGGACCAATCGCTGAACGCGATGCAGTGCGTGCGGTTGGTGACGGGCGCGGGGACGGCGGGGAAGGCGGACGCGAAGCTGGCGAGCTGCGGGGTGAAGAAGTTCGGGTCCAGCGTGTTGGCCGTGTAGTCCGCGCAGCCGGTGTTGATGTGCAGGGCGTACTCGAAGCCCTGGGCCACGTAGGTGTTGGCCTGGGTGGCGCTCAGTCCGCCCACGTAGTCGTAGACGGTGCCTCGGATGCACTCCCAGTCGTCCACGCTGCATCCGGTGGGGCTGTCCGCGAGGTACTGGTTCCAGCGCTGGGTGGTGGCGCCACCCGGGTGTCCGTCGCCCGTCATCACCACGACAGCCTTCTTGGCGTTGGGGAAGTACCAGAGGCGCGGCAGCGGCGTGGTGCTCGTCTGGTGCAGCACGTTGGCGAGCAGGCGCTGCTGCTCGTCCGCCTGGGGAATCTGGACCTTGGCCAGGTTCACCCAATCCGGCTGCGGGTCGAAGGACGCGTTGCCGTAGAACATGTCGCTGGCGCGCGCTCCGGGGCCAATGGAGGAGCCGTCCCGGTTCTGTCCCTGCCAGGCCGGGTTGCCCTGTCGTGTGTAGATGACGGACTTCGCCAGGTCATACATGAAGGCGGTGGCGGTGCCGCTGCCCACGGTGCGCTGGCTGACGGCGGTGAACGTCGTCGCGGTGGTGGCATCCGAGTAGAGCGTGGCGACGGTGCGCGTGCCAGTGGCGACGGTGCGCTTGTCCGCGAGCCCGTGGTACTGCATCGACTCCGCGGTGATGCCCGTGCCCGGGGCCTGGGTGTCGTTGACCAGGATGTAGCCATTGGCCTGCGTGCCCTGAGAGGCATTGAGTCCGAGCAACGACTGGAGGTTCGCCGCGGGCCGCAGGGCGATGAGGCTGCCGCCGGCGGTGACCCAGTCGGTGATGAGCGTCACCTGGGCCGCGCTCAGCGTCTGCTCGCCGAGCACCAGCACCTTGTAGTCATCGAGGGAGACGGAGACGCCCAGGTTGCCGGCATCCGTGGTGGCGAAGGCGGCGATGCCCTCGGCCTCCAGGATTTCGCGCAGGTAATCGGTGAAGGGGTTGCCGGGAGCGGTGGCCACCAGCACGGGGCCCGCGCCGTGGACGCCCGGACGGGGCGGCGGTCCGTAGGGCTCGAAGACGACGTCCACCCAGTAGTTGGAGTTCTGGTGGCTGCCGTTGGGGAACGTGGACGATGAGGCGTAGGCGAAGACGCCGTTGCCGCCCGAGGTGGTGGCGCCGGGCAGGGCGTGCAGCGGAGGGGCGTCCACTCCGGTGGCCAGGCCGTTGCTGTCGAACGAGTAGCCGCCGAGCGGCGCGAAGTACGACGCCACGTAGGTGGTGCCGGCGGTGATGGCGACGGGAGAGGAGAACGTCACCTCCTGCCAGCCGATAGCCGTCTCGTTGGTGAAGGTGGCGGAGGCGAGCGGCTGGCCCGTGGCGCTCCACAGATTGCCTACGTGGGTGCCGTTGTTGCCGCTGCCCTTGTAGAAGCGCACGCCCGTCACCTGTCCGTCTACGTCCGAGCGGAACTTCACGCCCACTTCGATGGCGGCGGTGTCAGGGGTGGTGGCGGTGCCGGGCGTGGTGGTGGGGGCGAAGATGCGGAAGGTGTTGTCCGGGGGCTGCGTCGGGGGCGGTGCGCCGGTGGCCTGGAAGACGACGTCCACCCAGTAATTGGAGTTGCCGAAGCTGTTGATGGGGAAGGAGCCCGCGGCGCCGTAGGTGAAGACGCCGTTGCCGCCGCTGGTGCTGCCGGGCAGCGCGAAGAGGGGCGGGGTGTCCTGACCGCTGGCGAGGCCACCGTTGTCGAAGGCGTAGGCGCCGGCGGGGGCGTGGTACGAGGCGACGTAGGTGGTGTTGGCGGCGATGGCGACAGGGGTGGAGAACGTCACCTCCTGCCAGCCGGTAGCCGTTTCGGACGTGAAGGTGGCGAAGGCCAGGCGCTGCCCGTTGGCGCTCCAGAGGCTTCCCACGTGGGTGCCGGTGTTGGCGGCGCCCTTGTAGAAGCGCACGCCCAGCACGTTGCCGCTCACGTTCGTCTTGAACTTCACGCCCAACTCCACGGGATCGGAGTCATTGGTGACGGAGGCGACGGCGGGCGTGGCGGTGGCAGGCCACAGGGTGACGGGCTCAGCTGGGCGGAAGACGACGTCCACCCAGTAGTTGGAGTCGCCGAAGCTGGTGGTGGGGAAGGAGCCCGCGGCGCCGTAGGTGAAGACGCCGTTGCCGCCGCTGGTGGCGCCCGCGAGTGCGTGGAGTGGAGGGGCGTCCACGGCCGAGGCCAGTCCCGCGCTGGTGAAGCCGTAGGCTCCGCCGGGCGCGTGGTACGAGGCGATGTACGTGGTGTTGGCGCTGATGCGCACGGGCGTGGCGAACATCACCTCCTGCCAGCCGGTGGCCGTCTCGGAAGTGAAGGTGGCGAAGGCGAGGCGCGCGCCAGCGGCGCTCCAGAGACTTCCCACGTGGGTGCCGGTGTTGGCGGGGCCCTTGTAGAAGCGGATGCCGAGGATGTCTCCCTCGATGTCGGACTGGAACTTCACGCCCAACTCCACCGGGGCGAAGTCATTGGTGACAGAGGGGACAGCGGGGGTGGAGGAGGGGGCGAACAGCGTGTATGTCGGCTGGGCGCGCGCGGCGGTGGGCAGCGCGAGCAAGACGGCCGCGAGCAGCGCCAGCGCGTGGGCGCGTGGCTGCCTCGCGACCCAGTTGGGCCGTGGCTTCGAGGGTGTCATTCGGACTTTTCCTTGGGGATGGCACGACGAGACAGAGCAGCGGCGGCATCTTGCTGTCTGTCCCTGGCGTGGACAATGACGCGAGACGTAGGTTCGCGAGTCATTGCCGCATGACGCGATTTTTGGCTCCCAGGCGGTCGGACCGCTCCGGCGTCCGTTGTCCTCGGCCGTGATAGGGACCTCGAAATTGGGCTCGACTCGATGCCTTACTCGCGTTGACAGGTTCCGAATCGCCGAAGAAACGCATCGACCGGATGCTCGCGCGTGTGATGGCTGAGCTGCGCGCTCTGCTCGTCATTCGGTATCGCGGTGCTCGGCGAGAGCAGAGCAGTGAACCGAGTCCGGGATGGCTGTCTTCGCGAATCGCTGTAGGCGCAATTGAGTGTTCGTTTCGTTGTGGGGCATTTCTGGACGGGTAAATGGTCTGACTGGGTTGCCTGTTTGGTTGTGCACAAAGGCGGCCTCGAGAGTTTGTCCTGTATATGGCGTCCAGTATGGTGTGGGTTGACTGTATGGAAGATGTCGGCGGCGAGATTCTCCTGCAAATCCCCATTGAACTGAGAAAGGAACATTTGTGAGTCAATCAGGCAGGATTTCGATGAACAGGCGGGGTTTTCTTCGAGCAGGAGCGCTGCTGAGCATGGGCGGTGGCGGCATCCTCGCTACGCGGGCCTCCAATGCAGGCGCATTCGAGAGCAATGGTATTCTGGAGATCGACCCAGTCGGAGAGTTCGGCGCTCAGCCCTCGGCCGGAATCGTACATGGCAACCGCCAACTGGTTGAGCTTACCGAGTTCAACAGCGTGAACGAATCACCGGGGCTCATTCAGCGTATCCACTCCACTGTGCCCGGTTCGATGGCCCATTCGCCGATTGCGAATCTTGATGGTTCGACGAAGGCGATCGATCGACATCTGCGATTTCGTAATAGCTACGGCTCGATAATATGGATATGTATAGCATTCCCCGACTCGGTCAACTGTGGGGGGCATTTGGGGGAACATGCTACACGTGGTTGGTGGGCCATCGGTCTCAACCAGGAAGTGTACGTTCTCAAGACGCAGTCCCGATGGGTCTACTACTTCGCTGAGGCCGAGGATGGTGCTGTCTGGGCTGGAGAGGATCTTTCTGCTTGTGTGCTGAGAACCAGTCCTTTTGATAACTGCAAAGAACACTGCTTGTTCGGTGATCGAAGAGTTGGGATGAGGGGGAAGACTTTCTATTCCGACACGCTGATAGTGAATTTAGTCAGATGAGCGGCTAATACTGCTGGGAGAACTCCTTCTGGGGCAGCCCGCTCACCTCGAAGGCTTCAGCGACACGGAACCGTCAGAGCGCAGCGAAGATGTCGCCGAGGGTGGCGAGCATCGACTCTGAGTCCCGCACCTGGAACGTCGCTGCCTGGACGCTCGCGGATTCGATGCGGTCGACGCGGAGCATGCGCACTGCTCCGCGCAGGTGGTCCCAGACGAGCAGGTACCACGCGGGCCAGCTCAGCAGCAGGTAGTGTGGCTCCACCGTGCGCACCGTGCGCACGTCGTTCGAGCGGTACGTCAACTCCAGGGCGCGCTGCTCGAAGAAGGACTCCTGGAGGGGACGTAGCACCGCCGCTCGGGGAGGCTTCCAGGTCGCGGTGACGTTCCGTGAAGTGGGGCCGACGAGGATGCGACGGCGCAGCTTGCCGACGCGTGCGCGCTCCTCCGGTGGGAACGAGGCGGCGAGCTTTTGACGCAGGCTTTTGAGTGTCGAGAGCAGGAGCGGGGACTCGAGTCGCTCAGCGAGCGCCAGGGCGAGCAGGAGGTCGAGCAGCTCCTGGGCGCTGAGCTGCACGCGCCCGAGCCCCGTCCGGGGCGGTACCCGAATGCCGCCGCCTCGGCCTGCGTCTGACTCGATGGGGACCCCGCGGGCGGAAAGCCGGGACAAATCCCGTCGAACGGTGCGCACGCAGACGCCGAGCTCCTCCGCCAGCTCCGGGGCCGTCCAGGACGGCCGGGAGGCGAGGAGACCCAGGACACGGTCCAGGCGGTCGGTGACGGGCTCGCGCTTCAAACGTGACTCATTCTGTCACGTTCTGAGGCCATGGTCACTGGGTCGCGAACGGGCGCGGCCAGGACACGAGAGAGCCCCATGAACACCTTGCGCGGATTGAGCACCTTCAACCTTTGGGCGGATGACCTTCGAGCGGCGACGCGCTGGTACGCGGAGCTGCTCGGCGTGGAGCCTTACTTCAGCAGCGAGGCCGCCGGACGCGGTCCCGGATATGTCGAGTTCCGCATCGGCGATTACCAGTATGAGCTGGGCATCATCGACCGGCGATTTGCTCCGCCGGGGCTCTCCACGACGCGGGGCGGTACGGTCGTCTACTGGCATGTCGACGACCTCGCCGCCACGCTCGAACGGTTGCTCTCGCTGGGGGCCCAGCTCCTCGAAGGCATCACCGAGCGTGGCCTCGGCTTCGTCACGGCGTCGGTCATCGACCCCTTCGGGAACGTACTGGGCATCATGTTCAACCGTCACTACCTGGACGTCCTGGGAGGTGCCCGTGGCCAGCGTTAGGCGGGAGGTGCGTGGGGGCGCGGCGATGGATGCGCCGGTGATTGCGTTCCGGAATGCGGCGGAGTTCGAGGCGTGGCTCCAGACGCATGCCGATGCTCCTGCTGGCGTCTGGTTGAAGCTCGCGAAGAAGGGGACGGACATCCCGTCACTCACCGATGACGAGGCGGTCGACGTCGGGCTCTGCTTTGGATGGATTTCGGGGCAACGGAGGTCGCTCGATGCGCGCTTCTATCTGCAGAAGTACGTCCCGCGCCGGCCGCGCAGCCGCTGGTCCTGTGTGAATGTGAGGAAGGTCGAGGCGCTGCTACGCGCGGGCAGGATGCGGCCCTCGGGGCTCGCCGAGGTCGAGGCCGCCAAGGCCGATGGGCGCTGGGACGCGGCCTACGCGTCCCAGAAGAACGCCACGGTGCCGGAGGACCTGGCAGTAGCGCTGGCTGCGAGCCCGCGTGCCGCGCGGGTGTTCGAGGCGCTTGGCAAGACGCGACGGTACGGACTCATCCTCAAGGTAATGACAGCGCGTACCGAGAAGGGGCGCGCGAGTCAGGTCCGCCGTGTCGTCGCAGAGCAGGACGCGGCGGCGGATTGAGCGCGGGTGGGGCACACCGAGGGCACATGCTGCCCACCAGGAGCAATCCGCTCACGGGTGCGAGCGGCTCCGCTCCTGGATGAAGCGATCGAGGTCCTCGTCCTGCCCCAGATGGCGGAGCGCGCGCGCCTGGTGGCCAGCGTGGCGAAAGCCGGCCTTCTCCAGCACACGCCGGGAGCCGGGGTTGCGGGAGAAACAACTGGCATGGAGGGATTCCAGCCCGAGCGTTTCGAAGCCGTAGCGGACCAGGGTCTGGGCTGCCTCCGTGCCAAAGCCCTGTCCCCAGTACGCGCGGCCGAGCCAGTATGAGAGCTCGGCCGTGCGAGGGCGCTCCTCTTCGGCCTCCACCAGCCCGGCCAGGCCCATGAACTCGCCAGACTCGGAATGGCTGAGCGCGAAGACATGGGAACGTGCATCCAGCGAGGCAATCCAGGCTTCCGCCATGCCGTCCTCGAACGGATGTGGGATTCCCGCCGCGTTCGCCGCCACCTCGCGGTCACCCGCCAGGCGCTGAATGGCGCTGGCGTCGTCAGGGAGGAGGGGGCGGAGAATCATCCGGGCGCTCACGAGGGCTTTCTCCCCGCGCTCAGGGGCGAGCGCGCGCCGGATGACAGGGCGCAGGTCGGCCGCGCCGAGCGCGTCCAGGGCAAGCTCCCATCGGCCTTCGGCGCAGAGCCCGCTCAGGCCACCGTCCTCATAGGCCCGCAGGGCCACCGTCCGCAGCGCTTCGCGAACCGCCTCGGCGACCGCGTGCCCTGCTTCGTCACAACGCTTGCAATCGAGCTCGACACCGAGGCGGCTGCGCCTCCCGTCCTCGGCGAGGACCCAGGGGCGCACCGTCCAGGGAGGGTCATGGCGCATGTGCTGCCGGTGGCCACACTCGAGGTCAGCCACCCAGTGGTCTTCCCGGTCGAGGTGGAAGCCTGTGATTTTCTGTTTCATCGGTCCCTGTGGCGTTGGAGGCGGGGGACACGATAGGGATGGAATCGCGGCGAGCGGAAGCGCCGCGACAACGTCGCAAGACCTTCTCTGGAAATGCCAGCTTCGGGAAGCGTGTCCTGGAGCTCCAGGCGGCTCAGGCGCGGACGACGCAGCGGAACCCGATGTGCGACGTGCCGCTGTCCACGGCCTGCGGTGAGCGCGCCGCCGGGCGGTAGCGCAGGCAGTAGTTCGGCGCGCACAGGTGGCTGCCGCCCTTGAGGACGCGCCGGGGAATCTTCACCTTCGGCAGGCACGGGTCCAGGCTGCGATCCGACGTGGCAGGGCCCCGAGGATTGACGGGGATGCAGCAGGGCTTTCCGCCGTTCGCCTCGTGCCGCTCCTGGTACCAGTCCGAGGTCCACTCCCACACGTTGCCGGCCATGTCGAAGAGGCCGTAGGCGTTCGGTGGGAAGCTGCCCACGGGGGACGTGCCCTCGAAGCCATCCGTGTTCAGGTTCTGCCAGGGGAACTCCCCCTGCCAGGTGTTGGCCATCAGCTTGCCACCCGGCGCGAACTCGTCGCCCCAGACGTAGACCTTCCGGTCCAGGCCTCCGCGCGCGGCGTACTCCCATTCCGCCTCGGTGGGCAGCGTCTTGCCCGCCCAGTGCGCATAGGCGAGCGCGTCCTCGAAGCAGGCGTGTACCACCGGGTATTGTTCGCGCCCCTGCCAGGTGCTGCCCGCGCCTTCGGGGTGCTTCCAGCAGGCGCCCGCCGTATAGAACCACCACTGCGTCAGGTCGCGCAGGTCCACGCGAGCGAGCGTCTTCTTGAAGACGAGCGAGCCCGGGACGAGCAGCGCTGGATTCGCGCCGGGAAAGTCGTCGGGGTTCAAGGGGCGCTCGGCCACGGTGACGTAGCCGGTGGCCTCCACGAAGCGCGCGAAGTCCGCGTTCGTCACCAGCTGGCTGTCCATCCAGAAGTCCGTCACCGTCACCTGGTGCGTTGGCCGTTCCTCCGGATAGTGATGGTCCGAGCCCATCCAGAACGTCCCACCGGGGATGTAGACCATGCCCGGCAGCGAGCGGGCTTCCTGCCCCACGCCGTCCTCGAGGGGCCGGCCGCCCTGGGCCGGGACTTCGTCGATGACGTCGATGCTCATGTGCGTGCCTCCTTCCCTACGAGAACGGAGGGGCGCGCCGTGCCCCGGCAGCAAACGTGGGGGGCCACGCGGCACGGAACAATCCGGCCCTCAAGGGTAGGCCTCGTGTCCGCGCCTGCGCCCGCCGGTCGTCGCCCGGCCTGGGGGCGCTTGTGGGGTCCTGGACGCAGCCCCACCGTGGAGACGGCGCCCTCATGGACCCGCACTCGACGATTGCTGAATTCTCCCTGGTGAAGGGCGGGCCGCTCTTCGAGACCGAACGCCGGCTCCGGCGGGGTCCGCGCAAGCGTCATGACCCCGTGTTGCGGGCGCTGGCCTTCTCGGCGATCGGCTGGTTGCCCCTGCTGCTCTTCACGCTGCCTTCGGGCGGGCCGACCGTGGGCTCCCTGTTCAAGGAACTCCAGGTCCATGCGCAGTTGCTGGTGGCGTTGCCCGTGCTCCTCGCCGCGGAGCCCTACATCGACGGCCGCCTGGCTTTCGCCGTCCGCCAGTTCCTCAATTCGAACCTGGTGGCGACGGATGGCCTCCAGACGTTCGAAGCGGATGCCCGGCGCGCCATGCGCTGGCGGGACAGCTATATCGTGGAGGCGCTGCTGCTCATCCTGGCGTATGCCCTCACGTTCATCACCCCGGCCGACGCCTCCCGGTCGTGGACCCTCAGCGGCGACGGGTTCTCCATGGCGGGGTGGTGGAACCTCGCCGTGAGCCAACCCCTGTTCCGTTTCCTGGCGCTTCGGTGGCTCTGGCGTGGCGTCATGTGGAGCGCCTTCCTGCTGCGTGTGTCACGTCTGCCGCTGACCCTGGTTCCGACACATCCGGACATGATGGGCGGGCTCGGGTTCCTGCCTGTCTGCCAGGCCAGCTTTTCGCCCGTGGTGTTCTCCCTGGCCGTGGTGGTGGCGGCATACACGTCCCGGGTGGAGCCCAAGGACCTGTCGGCCAACCCCGCGGCCTACGTGATTCCGCTGGTGGTCATCGCGGCCGGCGCGGTGGTGCTGGTGTTCGCGCCGATGAGCTTCTTCGTTCCCCAGCTCGTGCGGGCGAAGCGGATCGGTGACGAGGACTTCTCGAAGGTCGCGGCCAAGCACTCACGGCAGTTCGAACACAAGTGGTTTCGGGGCGGACCGGAGCCGGAGCTGCTGGGGGCGCCGGAGATGTCCTCGCTGGCGGACATCGGCACGGCCTTCACGCTGTCGCGGAGGATGCGCCTGTTGCTCTGGGACAAGATGGCCCTGCTGGCCGTGGTGGGGGCGGCGCTGGCGCCACTGGTCCTGTTGCTGGTGATGGACCGGCAGTTCATCTCCGTCCTCAAGTTCATCCACGATGGCTTGAGGTGACGCGGGCCCGGAGGGCTCCGGGCCCGGTCATGCCGATGCGCTCAGAACGTGGCGCCGACGTTCAGCGTGGCGTTGTAGCTGGAGCCTCCCGCGAACGTGACCTCTGTCAGGGGCTGGTTCTCCGCGGGCGGCAGCGTGGGGACCAGCTCCTGGTTGAAGAGGAGGTTGTAGTTGGCCCGCAGGTCCGCGGTGAAGGAGCCGGTGTAGAAGCGCAGCCCCGCGCCCAGCGGCACGGCGCCGGCGGTGTCGTCCCGGTAGCCCAGCGCTTCCGCGCCGCGGCGGACGTTGTACCAGTTCATGCCGAGGCCGCCGAGGAGGTACGGCTGCACGGGGCTCGCCGTCAGGCCGATGGTGGCCACGGCCTGACCTCCGTTGCGGACGATGTCCGGGTTTCGCGCCAGGTCCTCCAGGCCGCGCCGGTCGAGCTTGTTGATGGCGCCGGTGTAGCCCAGCTCGATGCCCAGCACGGTGGACGGTTTGAGCGTGGCCGTGGCGCCGTACGCCGCGCCCGGATCGATTCGGGGGGCCAGCCCACCGCTGTAGCCCTCCACGCCGCCGCCCACGGTGACGGTGAGCCCGCGCATGTCGGGCTTGTCCTTGGCCAGCGCCGTGCCTCCGCACAACGCGCCCGCGACGACCAGTGCCTGGATTCGTTTCATGTCGAGCGCCTCCAACAGACGGGGTTGTTCCGCCAGGAAGCTGGGGCCGCGGACAGACTGGTTCAAGGCGAGACGGCAAGGCATCTCCGCGAGCCCTCCCAAGCGTGCCTGTGTCCCACCGCCGGGCACCCCACTTGGGGCGGTGGCATTGTCCGGCCGGGTTGAAACGGGAATCGCGTGGCTTTATAGAGGGGGGCGCCAGCGGCCTCATCGTGAGGGTGTCTGGCCCGGACGAGGCGCGCCGTACCCGGTCAGGACAAGACGACGCGACAACGGGAGTCGTACGTCATGTCCTGGATTCTACTCGTCATCGCGGGGTTGCTCGAGGTCGGTTGGGCCATCGGCCTCAAGTACACCGAGGGCTTCACCCGGCTGGTACCAAGCGTCCTCACGGGCGGTGCCATCGTCGCCAGCATGGTGCTCCTGGGGATCGCCACGAAGAACCTGCCCATTGGCACGGCCTATGGTGTTTGGGTCGGCATTGGCGCCGTGGGCGCGGCCATCATGGGCATCGTGCTCTTCAATGAGCCGGCCACGCCCGCGCGCGTCTTCTTCCTGGTGTTGCTCCTCACCTCCATCGTGGGCTTGAAGGTCACCAGCGGCCGGTAGGTGGCCCTTCGGTGCTGATTTCCCAGGCGCTGCCTTGAAGGCAGCGCTACACGTGGGGTCATGCGCGATGCGTTCCTGGGTGGAGGTCGTCCGAAGCGGCGGGGCCTGTGGCGGTATGCCCTGGGCGTGATGGGGCTGGGCGTGGGCGTGGGTGCCCTCCTCACGTGGACGACGACGGACGGCCTCCAGTCTTTCGGGGCGCGGGCAGATGGGGCGCGCCTGGAGCGGATGAAGGCATCGTCGCGCTACCAGGCCGGCATCTTCATCAACACCGCTGGTGCCAGGCTGCCGCAGAATGGGCCGGACTGGGGCACGTTGAAGGAGATGCTCTTCGGCACCCAGCAGCGTACGCCGCCGTCCGCGCTGCCCATGGAACGGGATGTGGCCGCGGCGCTGGCGAAGCCGCCGGAGAGCGGCCTGCGCGTGACGTGGCTGGGCCACTCCACGCTGCTGGTGGAGATTGACGGCTTCCGCATCCTCACAGACCCCATCTGGGGCGAGCGCGCGTCGCCGTCCACCATTGCTGGGCCCAAGCGGTTCCATCCGCCTCCGCTTCCGCTGGACGCGCTGCCGGATGTGGACGCGGTGCTGCTCTCGCATGACCACTACGACCACCTGGACATGCCCACCATCCGGGCGCTGGTGCCGCGCCAGGTGACGTTCTACGCGCCGCTGGGCGTGGGGGCGCACCTGGAGAAGTGGGGCGTTCCGGCGGAGCGCGTGGTGGAGCTGGACTGGTGGCAGGAGGTGTCACTGGGAGAGGGGGAGGGCCGCCTGCGCATGGTGGCCACGCCCGCTCAGCACTTCTCCGGCCGGGGCCTGACGGACCGCAACAGCACGTCCTGGACGTCGTGGACGCTGCTGGGCTCGCAGCATCGGGTCTTCTTCAGCGGGGACACGGGGCTGACGGAGGAGTTCGCGGAGGTGGGGCGCCGCTTCGGTCCGTTCGACGTCACCATGTTCGAGGTGGGCGCCTTTCATCCATCTTGGGGAAGCATCCACCTGGGGCCGCAGCAGGCGCTGAAGGCGCATGAGATGGTGCGGGGACGCACCTTGCTGCCCATTCACTGGGGGACGTTCAACCTGGCGCTGCACGCCTGGGATGCGCCCGCGAACGAACTGGTGGCCGGGGCGCGTGAGCGGGGCGTAAGTCTGCTCACGCCCGTCCTGGGCCGCCCCGTGGAGCCGACGCGGGAGCGCGCGGACATGGCGTGGTGGAGCACGGTGCAGGCCGCTGCTGTCGCTGGCGACGCGCCTTGATGTATCGCCGAGGCCCTGACGTCACCCGGCGTCAGTCGGGACCCTGACAACCACGTCCCGGTCCTTCGGCGGTCGCGTATGACTGCTTTGTCATGCTTCGGCCCGTTTTCAAGGTCTCCCGACGATGCATTGAGATGTCTGTCGTTGGGTATGAGACATGCAGTGCGGCCGGGCATGATTCGAACGGTCCTCGTAGCGGTGCTCCTGTTCGCAGGCGCCGGGAAGGCTGAAGGCGTGGAGGCAGCGTCGGTGCCGCAGGCCCCTCGCGCGGAGCGTGCCGGGCTGGCCATCTGGACGGCCTCCTTCATGGATTGGGGCCTGCTTCTGGTGGGGCCCATCCTGGGCGTGGGCCTCAATGTCGCGCTGCCGGTGGGCGTGAACGTGCCCTTGACGGAGACAACGGATGGCGTCTTCGAACTCCGGCCCATGCTGGCTCGCACGAACTGCACCAACATCCACGGAGACGCCGTGCCCCGTTGCGGCACCCTGCAAGCCCTTCGGGCCACGGTGGGCCTGGCGTGGACGCCCTGGCCGGGCGAGCGAGGCGATGGCTTCTTCATCCAGCCCAAGCTGAGTGGCATGGTGACGCATCAGACCGTGCGTGGGACGGAAATCCCAGTCACGGCGGAGGGCACGAGGATGGAGACGGGCGGACAGGTCTCTCTCGGGTTCGACGTAGGGTACCGGAAGACGTCCCGCCGCTCGCGTTCTTTCCTGGCTCCGGTGATCGGCGTTGGCGTGGGCTATAGCTGGAACCAGCAGCGCAGGCGGGTCGACCCGGGGTGGCTCTTTGCTCGGCAGCCGGCACGTGGCTGGAAAGACAAGTTCATCGTGGACCTGAACCTGGACCTCTTGCGGTTCGGGGCCACGTTCTGACTCGGGTTTCAATGCCGAGCTGTGGTGGGTGAAGTCCATGCCCGGCGTGAATTTGCGCTGGGAAAGCAGTCGCCTGTGCCCGCGGCGTAAGGGGTTCCCGAGGGATTGCACCCCCGCACGCTGACGCCCACAATGCGACGCGTCTGGATTGTCAGATGGAGCATCATTTCCCGTTTTGAGCCCGAATCGGGCACGGCCGGATGCGACTCTCACTCACCCATAAAATCACCCTGGCGCCCATCGTCGTGGCGCTCCTGTTCGTCCTTCTCACCCAGGGCTACACGGTGCCTCGGCTCCAGGAGGCCTTCGAGGCGCAGGGGCGGGAGCTGAGCGGCGCGCTGCCGACGGTGCTCGCCGCCGCGGTGGCGGACGGAATGAAGCGGAGCGCGCACGACGAGGTCCAGCAGACGCTGGAGGCCGTGGCTCGGCATGGTGGGGCGGCCTACGTCGCCGCGTTCGACGCGGGTGGGACGCTGGTGGGCGTGGCCGGTGAGAAGGCCCAGATGCTACGGGATGCCCGCGAGCAGTTGAGGTCCTCCGAGGGAGGGCTCGTCCTGCGGGATGGGGACACGGAGCTGCAGGACCTGGTGGCGCCGGTGCCAGATGACGCCGGCTGGGTCCACGTGGGCTTCGACCGCACCCATGCGCGGGGGCTCGTGGAGGGGGCGCTGGCGAACGTGGGCATCACCGTGCTGGTCGCGCTGCTCGTCTTCGCCGCGGCGGCCTTCCTGGTCAGCCGCGCCATCGTGTCGCCCCTGAACCAGCTCTCCTCTGCGGTCCGCCATATCGCCGAGCGCGGCGACCTGCGGCAGACGATTCGCATCGACTCGGATGACGAGGTGGGGCAGCTCGCGCGGGCCGTGGGCATGCTGGTGGGCAAGCTGAAGGAACTGCTGCATCAGCTCCAGTCCTCCACGGAGCTGCTGAGTGACTCGGTGTCGGGGCTGACGGAGTCGGCGGATCAGCAGAATGAGATGGTGACGCGTCACGCGGCCGCGTTGCAGGAGACGCAGGTGACGGCGCAGGAGATTCGCCAGACGGCGATGCTGGCGTCGGGCTCCGCGGAGTCCGTCATTCAGGTGGCCGAGCGCGCCGAGCAGCTGAGCCGCACCGGCGAAGAGGCCGTCTCGGCGAGCATCGACGGCATGGAGGAGGTGCGCAACCAGGTGGCGGAGATCGCCGCGCGCATCACCTCCCTGGGCGAGCGGACCAGGCAGATCAGCGGCATCACCGAGACGGTGAAGGACCTGGCGGACCAGTCCCACCTGCTGGCCGTCAACGCCGCCATCGAGGCGGCGCGGTCCGGGGAGCACGGCAAGGGCTTCGTCGTGGTGGCGAAGGAGATTCGCGCGCTGGCGGACCAGTCCATCCGCGCCACCAACCAGGTGCGGCGCATCCTCCAGGACATCAATCAGGCCATCATCGGCACGGTGGAGATCACCGTCGAAGGCACCGAGCGCATGGAGGCGGGGCTGGCGCAGGTCCGCACGTCCGGCGAGACGCTGAAGGAGCTCACCGCCATCGTCGAGGACAGCACCGCGGCGGCGCGGCAGATCGCGCGGACGGTCAGCCAGCAGGCCACGGGAATCGAGCAGATCTTCACCGCGGTCAACGAGCTGAACACCCTGATGACGGACACCGTGTCCCGCATCTCCACGACCAGTGACTCCGCCATGTCCTTGAAGATGCTCTCCGAGCGCGTCTCCCAGGTCGTCCGCGCCTACGACGTCTGACGGCGCCGCTGGAGAAGCGGTGAGCTTCTTCGACCGCTACGACGTGGACGGAGCGGCCTTCTTTCGTGGCGCCTGTTTCGTGGCGTGGGGGCGCTTCGCTGAGACGCGGCGGCGCTTCGCGCTCAGATGCACCTCGTCGCTCCGGCAGACGCGCACATGGAGGAAGCGCTGGAGCTGGGAGAGCGCCAGGTCATGGTCGTCGTCGCTCTCCGCCGCGCAGCAGTCGCTCAGCACTGTGAGCTGGTATTCGTGCATGTGCGCGTCATGGGCGCTGAAGAAGATGCACAGGTTGGTGGCCAACCCCGCGAGGATGAGCTTCCGCGTTCCCAGATGCTCCAGCAAGGGCACCAGGGAGGTGGCGAAGAAGGCCGAGTGCTTGGGCTTGAGGATGAAGTAGTCATCCGGCTCCGGCTTGAGGGCCCGGGCGACGTTCCGGCCCCGGCTCCCCTTGCGGGTGCAATGGGCATAGGTGTCGCGGAAGTTGCTGCGCCAGTACCCGAAGTTGTCGTTGACGTAGATGACGGGGACGCCGGCCCGCCGCATCCTGGCCGCGAAGGGGCCCAGGCGTTCCACCATGCGCAGGGCCCACGGGAGGACCTTCTCGCCGCCGGGGAAGTCCAGGTCGTTGATGACGTCGATGATGAGCAGGGCCGTGTCGGAGCGTCTCCCCGCTGACATCCGCTGCCGTGGCTTCGTGGTTCTGGCCTTCCGCGTCACATCCACCCCGTCTTCAGGAGGCTGCTGCGCGGAAGGGTAAGCACGGCCCCGGGGGACGGCGAGTCACTTCCGTCAGCGGGACTCCGCCTTCTTGTAGCGCAGGCGCTTCATGGCCTCGAAGCGGGCCCTGTCCTTGGGCGGCGTGGTGGCCACCAGCCCGTCGAGCATGCGCTTCGAGCTCTGGAAGATCTCCTCGACGGCGACCTCGAAGGCGTCGGTGTTCTGCTTCGACGGCGTCCGCGTCCCGGCAATCTTGCGGACGAACTGAAGCGCCGCCGCGCGGATGTCGGCATCGGTGGCGGGAGGCGCGAAGTTGAACAGGGGCTTGATGTTCCGGCACATGCCCTCAGGGTAGAGCGAGTCCGGAAAACAGGCCATTGCGCATCACGGAGTCCTCGTCATGGGCGTGTCCTTCCCGGCACCGAAGACCGAGTAGAGGACTGGGAGCACCACGAGGGTGAGCAGGGTGGACGACAGGACGCCTCCAATGACGACGGTGGCCAGGGGCCGCTGGACCTCCGCGCCGACGCCAGTGTTGAGCGCCATGGGCACGAAGCCGATGGCGGCCACCGCGGCGGTCATCAGCACGGGCCGCAGCCGGGACACGGCCGCATGACGGATGGCTTCACCCAGGGTCTGACCTTGCTCCAGCAAGGCGCGAACCCGTGAGACGAGCACCATGTCCCCCAGGACCGAGACGCCGGACAGGGCAATGAAGCCCACGGCGGCGGAGATGGAGAAAGGCAGTCCTCGCAGCAGAAGCGCGAGCACGCCGCCCACGAGCGCGAAGGGGACGCCCGCGAAGATGCGCACGGCGTCCAGGACGCGCTGATAGGTGAGGTAGAGCAGCAGGAAGATGAGTGCCAGCGCGACCGGCACCACGATGAGCAGGCGCGTCTGTGCGCGTTCGAGGTGTTCGAACTGACCGCCGTAGCGGATGTAGTAGCCCGCGGGCAGCTCCAGCTTCTCATCGAGTGTGCGGCGGACCTCCGCGACGAAACCGCCGAGGTCGCGTTCTCGCACGTTGGCCTGGACCACCAGCCGCCGCTTGCCCCACTCGCGCTGGATGGTGGTGGGGCCGGACGTCTCCTTCATGGTCGTCAGCCGTCCCAGAGGGACACGCTCGCCGCCGGGCGCGGCCACGGGGATGGTGGCGAGCCGCGTGGGCTCCTCGCGGTACTCCTCGGAGAGGCGCACGGCCAGGTCGAAGCGGCGCTCGCCTTCGCGCACTTCCCCGACGATGCGCGTGCCCACTGCTTCCACGACGTCGAGGACGGAGCGGGCGGGAATCCCGTAACGGGCCACCGCCGCCCGGTCCACCGTGACTTCCAGCACGGGCTGGCCCGTCACCTGCTCCACGGTGACGTCGGCGGCACCGGGAATCGCCTTCACCAAGGGCTCCAACTCACGGGCCTTGGCCTTGAGCACGTCGAGGTCATCCCCGAAGAGCTTGATGCCGACGTCGCTTCGCACGCCCGCGATCATCTCGTTGACGCGCATTTCAATGGGCTGGAGGAAGGCCATGCGCATGCCTGGGAGGTCCGCCAGTTCGGCCTTCATCTCGTTCACCAGCTCCTCCTGGGTGGTCGCCCGCTTCCACTGCTCCCGGGGCTCGAGGGTGATGAAGACGTCGGAGAGCTCGACGCCCATGGGGTCCGTGGCCACCTCCGCGGTGCCGGTCCGGGTCCAGACGCGTCGCACCTCGTCTGGGAACCGGGACAGCAGCACCCGCTCGATCTGGCTGCCATAGCGGATGGATTCGGAGAGGGAGACCTCCGCCAGCCGCACGGTGTTGATGACGAGCGTGCCTTCGGACAGGCGGGGGACGAACTCGCTGCCAAGGCGCGTGGCGGCGAGGGTGGCTCCCACGATGAGGAGCGCGGCGGTGGTCAGGGTGACCCGCGCGTGGGCCAGCGCCCATTCGAGGACGGGCCGGTAGATTCGTTGGAGCCAGCGCATGAGCCGTGGCTCATGGTGAGGGCCGCCGCCTCGCTTCAGTGCGAAGGAGGCCAGCACTGGCATCAGCGTCATGGAGAGCAGCGCACTGCCCAGGAGCGCGAAGATGACCGTGAGGGCCATGGGGCGGAACAACTTCCCCTCCACGCCTTCGAGCGCGAGGATGGGCAGGTAGACCACCATGATGATGAGCTCGCCGAAGAGCGTGGGCTTGCGGACCTCGACGGCGGCATCCCGCACCACCTCCAGCAGGGAGCGTCCGTCCCGGGCCTCGGAGAGTCGCCGCTCCGCGTTCTCCACCATGATGACGGAGGAGTCGACGACGAGCCCGAAGTCGATGGCGCCCAGCGACATGAGCGTGCCGGCGATGCCGAAGCGCAGCATCGCGTTGAAGGCGAACAGGAGCGACAGCGGAATGGCCGCCGCCACGATGAGGCCGGCGCGCCAGTTACCCAGGAAGATGAAGAGCACCGCGATGACGAGCAACGCGCCTTCCAGCAGGTTGGTCCGGACGGTGCGCAGCACGTGGTCCACCAGCTCGGTGCGCTCATAGACGGGCTCCACGCGCACGTCCTCCGGCAGCGTCCGCTGGATGTCCTCCAGCCGCTGGGCGAGCGCCTTCGTCACCGTGTGGGAGTTTTCGCCTACCAGCATGAAGCCCAGGCCCAGCACGGCCTCGCCCTCGCCATCCGCGGTGGTGGCGCCGCGCCGGATTTCATGGCCCACCTCGACGCGCGCCACGTCCCGGATTCGCACGGGGACGCCGTGGTGCGCCGCGATGACCACGTCCTCGATGGCGTTGCCGTCCGCGAGCACTCCCACCCCGAGCACGAGCGTCGCCGTGCCGCCCCGCTCGAGCACGCCGCCCCCGACGTTGGCGTTGTTCTCCTCCAGCGCCCGGTAGATGTCTCCGAGGGACAGGTTGAACTGCTGCAGGCGGCGAGGGTCGACGATGACGTGCCACTGCTTCTCCGCGCCGCCCCAGGCATTCACCTCCGCCACGCCCGGCACGCTGCGCAGCTGGGGCGCGATGACCCAGTCGTGCAAGGTGCGCAGCGCCTCGAGGCTCTTCGTCTGGCTCTTGACGAGATAGTGGAAGACCTCGCCCAGGCCGGTGGCGACGGGTCCGAGCGTCGGGGGCGCGATGCCCGCGGGTAGCTGCACCCGGCTCAGCCGTTCGGATACCTGCTGCCGCGCGAACCACAGGTCGGTTCCGTCTTCGAACTGGAGGGTGACCTGGGAGAGGCCGAACTTGGAGATGGAGCGCAGCTCGCTGACGCGAGGCAGGCCCGCGAGCGCCTGCTCCACGGGGACGGTGAGCTGGCGCTCCACTTCGTTGGGCGTGAGCGCCGGTGCGACGGTGTTGACCTGCACTTGCGTGGGCGTCGTGTCCGGGATGGCGTCGATGGGCAGCGCCCGGAAGGCGAGCAGGCCCGAAATGACGAGGGCCCCCGTTCCCAGGAGGACGGCCCAGCGGTGGGACAACGACCATTCGATGACCCGGGTGAGCATGGCGGCTACTCGCCTCCCGCCGTCTCGCAGCAGCCCGCGCCGATGGCGTCCTTGAGAATCTCCGTCTTGAGCAGGAAGGCGCCGGTGGTGACGACCTCCACCCCCGCCGAGAGGCCCTTGACGATTTCCACCTCCTCGCGCGTGCTGGCGCCCAGCTCCACCGCGACGGGCTCGTAGAGCCCCGGTTGCTTGCGCACGAAGACCAGCGTCTGGCCTTCCGCGCGTTGGATGGCCGCGTGGGGAACCAGCACCGCCTCATGCTCCGGAGCGACCTGCACCCGGGCCCTGAGGAAGAGTCCGGCCTTGAGGGTGCCGTCGGGGTTGGGCAGTTCGACCCGGGCGCGTACCGTGCGGGAGGTCCGGTCCACCGACGCGCCCACGCGGGTGAGCGTGGCATCACGCGTCTGGCCGGGCATGCTTTCGAAGGTGAGGGTGACGCGCTGTCCCGCGCGAACCTGGAACGCGTCCGCCTCCGGAATCTCCAGCAGGGCCCACATGGTGCTCAGGTCCGCCACCTGGATGAGCGGCTGCCCAGCGGATGCATGGCGTCCGGCGACGGCGTCTCGCGCCACCACCGTCCCCGCGAAGGGTGCCGACAAGGCATAGGTCCCCTGCGGGCCCTGGCCGTTGGCGCCCGCGGCGGAGAGCGCCGCGCGGGCGGCATTGCGCTCGGCCTCGGCCGCCGCGACCTCCGCCTGGGCGGTCTCCACGTGTTTTCGTGCGCGGATTCCGCTCGTGGCCAGCTGCTGCTCGCGCTCGAGCGCCGAGCGCGCCACCGTCAGCCGCGTCTGCGCCGCCGACAGCCGTCCCTGGTCCGCGCCCACGGCCCCCGAGGTGACGAGCACCAGTGGTTGGCCCGCCTTCACCTCGTCGCCGACGTCCACGCGGACGTCCGTTATCAGCGCCTCGCTGCGGGCGGACAGCTGCGCCAGCCGGTTCTGGTTGAAGTCGAGCTGCCCGACGACGTCCAGGGTCCGGGCAAAGGGCCGCTTCACCGCGCGACGTGTCTGGATGCCAGCCTCGCGGGCCGTCTCGGCGGACGCGAGGCGGACGCGTGTGCCCGGCTCGGGGAAGGTGGGGGGCTGGGCGCCCGCGGCCTTCACCAACTCTGGGTGGCAGTACGGGCAGACGGACTCCGGGAAGCCGTGCTCCCGGCAGTAGTCACCGGCCTCGATGAACTTCGCGACCAGCGACGGGTTGCATTGGGTGCAGCGGGATTCGGGGACCGCGTGCTCCTTGCACCAATCCTTGGGGGCGGTGTCGCGCGTGGTGAAGGTGAGGCCCGGGTTGCATTGGAAGCACTGGGATTCGGGGACGCCGTGCTCACCGCACCAGTCGTCCTGGTCCTTGAAGACGTCGATGAGGTCGGGGTTGCACCGGGTGCACAGCTCCGCGGGGACGCGGTGCTCACAGAGCGCGACCTCGGACGGGGTGGACGTGCCTCCCGAGGCGGCTGGCGGTGAAGGCGCCTTCGCCGTGGGGGGACTCGCTTGTTGGCTGCAACTGGCGGCGCTCAGTGCCAGCAGCACCGCCAGGACGCTGGGGCCGACTCGGGAGGCACGCATCTACTTCACGCCCTTCTTGGAGAGCTCCGGGTTGCAGAGGACGCACTGGGATTCGGGCCGCGCGTGCTCGGGGCACCAGTCACCCTTGGCCTTGAAGACGGGAGCCAGCTTCGGGTTGCAGCGGGCACAGAGGCTCTTCTGGACGCCGTGCTCGCAGCGCGGCTTCTGGGCCCCGGCCGTCTGGGGCGGCTGGGCGGGCTTGCTCTCGTCGGCCAGGACGGGGGCGGCGAACAGGGACAGGACGACGGACAGCGTACGCAGCGAGTGCATGTGAGGCGCTCCTGCCGGGGCGTGTGCCCACGGCGGTGGTGGCCCGCGCGAAGGCGCGCGGGAAGGTTGGACAGGGCTTGGGCGGAGCGGGAGGACGTTCGCGCACGCCCGGCCACGGCGCTCGCAAGACACACGTCTCCCGTGAAGGGCGGTGTCAGGCTCTGGGCGGCTGGAAGATGTCTGTCCCCACGCCGGAGAGCGTGGGCTCATCCACGCGCGAGGGGATGGGCAGCGGCCGGGGCGGCGGGATGAGACGCGCGGTGGGCGCCGCGGGAGCGGGGGCGGCTCTCAGCGGGCAGCACACGCACAGCACACAGTTGGGCGAGCAGTCCTCGCACTCGTCGGATGCCTCTTCCGCGCATTCGTCGTGCACGTCCGACGCCAGGGCCAGCGTCTGGAAGACGCCACCCGTCATCAGGACGAGGAGCACGGCGAGAAATCGCAGGAGGGACTGCATCCGGGACCGGCTTATTAAATGGGGCTTGGCGGTGTCAATCCAGCGGGCGAGGCGCTGAGGGTGGGGGTTCGCGTATCAGGCGCTCCAGCAGACGGCGCATCGCGCCGGCATCCCATTCCCGCGGGCCCGAGAAGCGGGCGACTTGGCGGCCGTCGACCAGGAGGACGCTGACGGGGAGCTGGTCCACGCCGAACGCGTCACCGGCTCGTTTGTCCACGTCGAGGCGCAGGTGGAGCGGCGCGGGGGGAGGCCCCTTGAAGAAGGACTCCACCGCCTGGGGCGTCTCGTCATGGCTGAAGACGACGACCTGGAGGTCCTCGGGGGGCGCTTGGGCCAGGGCGACGAGCTGGGGTGTCTCCTGCCGGCAGGGCGGACACCACGACGCCCAGAACACGATGAGCAAGGCGCGGGAGGGCGGCGCGTCCGCGACGGTGGGCGCGGTCCCCTGGAGCCGGACATAGGCCGGTGGGGGCTCGCTCTTGCATGCCCAGGTCAGCGGCGACAGGCCGAGCAGGAGCAGGCTCAAGGCGGTAGGCGTGCGCATCCTGAGGGTGATACCTCAAGACGCGGCGCCTGCCATGCGCGCCTGGGAGCAGGCCGGAGCCCACGAGGGAGCTCCGGCCCGGTGGGGTTCAACGACTAGAGCTTGGCTGCCGTCGCGCTGAAGGCAGCGCAGGCGGCGGGCACCGCGAAGCCGTTGGTGGGCGTCGTGCCGCTGGAGCCGCTGGACACGGCGTTGGTGCCCAGGCCGAACGCGGCGAAGGCCGTCCACAGGCGGCAGACGTCCTCGCCACCGTGCAGGGTGGTGGCCGCGGTGATGATGCCGTCACGCACCTGGGTGAAGGTGGGGCTGCACGGCGTGTTCTTCAGGCCCTGGGTGAAGTACAGCATCATGCGCTGGTTACCCGCGGTGCCCGTGGCGTCGTACAGGTTGGCGCTGAAGCCGTGGTGGTTGACCAGGGCCCAGTAGGCCTCCCACATGCCCTGGGCGAACACGGCACCCACGCCGTGCGGAACCGCCATGCCGTTGATGCTGGCGTAGGTCCAGGTGTTGACGGCGCTGCTGGTGCTGTAGCGCTGGGGACGGATGCCCACGCCCGTGGTGGGCTGGTTCAGGGCGTAGGTGCCCACGCCGCGGCCCTGCGCGCCGGTGTCCGTCGCCTTCGCGGTGTAGAAGAGCGACAGGAAGTCGCTGATGCCCTCGCCCGGCTGCTGGCGGTTCGACAAGCAGGACACATTGCTGGGGCCGCCCACGAGGCGGTTGGAGATGCCGTGGCCGTACTCGTGGACGATGATGCCGGTGTCCAGGTCTCCGTCCTTGTTCGGCGTCACCGTGTTCCAGCGGTACATCTGCATGCGCGGCCGCTGGCCATCCGGCGGGGTCATGAAGTTGGCGTTGTTCATGCCGCCGCCGTCCTGCGCCTCCGCGCGGACGTCGTCGTTGCCGATGCCGCCCCGGCCGTAGTTGTTGACCTGGAAGTTACCGGACGCCTCATCGAAGCCGTACTGGTACTGGACGTCGTGGATGATGTTGTTCCAGTAAAACAGGTTGGTGACGGCCGCGGGGATGTACGTGGAGGGCGCGCTCGTGAGGGTGATGGGGAAGTCGCAGTGGATGAGCGCGGTGCAGTTGGGCTGCACGGCGGGCGGCAGGCCATCGTTGTTGGTGTCCTCGTAGGCGTGGACGTTGTTGCCGCGGAGGGTGGTGTACTCCGCGCCGGCCGCGCCGTTCGTATCGTGCCAGCCGTAGGGCGACGCCGTGGCGTTGGCAGGGTTGGAGACCAGCACACGCCCATCCGACGGCGGCAGCGGCGTGGTGTGGTTGGGGCTCTCCACCGGCAGGGGATAGACGCGGTAGGCATCATCCGCCGCCACCCAGTCGAAGCGGGTCCAGACCTCGCCCGTGGACGCGTCCACCGTGACGTCGTAGGCGTGGTCGTTGTCCAGGGTGTGGACCTGGAAGCGCCACACCAGCCGGGCCTCGCCACGGCGGACCGGCAGCACCGCCAGCTCCGCGTCGATGGGCTCGGTGGACAGGCCCTCCACCGCCACGCGCGTGCGCTGACGCGCGCCGGGCTCGGCCTTCAGGGACTGCGGCGCCGCGGAGAGGCGGACGCCCAGGTGCTTCGCCACGCCCACCACCGCGTCCGCGGCGCTCAGGCGCGGCGTGGTGCCAGCGAGTGAGGACTCCAGGGCCGGGAGGAAGTCGCTATGCACGCTGAGCACGCGGCCGTCGCGGTCCACGTTGATCTGGAGCTGGCCGTTGTAGACGGGCAGGCCCCGGTACGTCTGGCGCAGGTACAGGTTGGTGATGCCGCTCACCTTCGAATAGACGCGGTCCGTCACCTCGAGGTTCGCCAGGTCGTTGAGCCCCAGCCCGAGCGCGTCCCGGTGCTTCTGCACGAAGTCCAGGCCAATGGCCATCGGGTCCCCGCTGCGCGGGCCGGAGAGCGCACCCACCGGATTGGTGAGCGAGCGCACCAGGCCGTTGGACTCGTCGAACTCCACCATCAGTTCCGGCACGGCCTGCCGCAGCGCGGCCTGGCTGGACGTCTGGGCAGACGAGATGCCAAACCGTGCCTGCGCGTTGTAGGCATCACGCGCATCGTAATTACGAATGCCTTCCTCTGAATGGACTGCCATTGCAGCGGAACCCGTGAGGGTTCCCACGAGAAACACCGCATGAAAAAGGCGCCTTCGGTAAGGACCTGAGGACATGTCGTGCTCCTGCACTGCGGGTTGACCGCGCTCCTCTGGGAGCTACGGTGCTGGAGCGGCAGAAATCACACTTTGAGTGAAAATGGCAAATCGCCAGCTAATCTGGAATTCTGCGGTTGTGTGCAATGGATTTGCACAGTCCCGCAGTATGACAAGCAATGACGCTGTTGCGTCTTTCGAATGTCAATCATCCAACGCTGCGCGGTGAGCAGGAATTGGCCGCGGGAGCAGGCGCGACAGCAGCGCTCTCACGGAGCGCACGGGGTGGGCGCCGGGCTCGGGGATGCGCGCCGTCAACAGGGCCGCGCCCAGGCGGGCCACCGAGGACAGCACGAAGAGCACGTGCAGGTTCACCCAGACGTGGCCGCCCAGGGTGAACTGGGTGGGCAGGGCGGCGGCGATGGCGCCTCCCAGCGCGGCCGCGGCGGTATAGGCCAGGCCGCCGGCGGTGGCGAAGGCCGCCAGATAGAAGGGGCGGTTCTTTCGGGGGGCGACCGTCAGGGGCAGCTCGAAGATGGCCAGACCGTGGCCGCTCCACAGCGCCCCGGCGAGGAGCACGTCGAAAAGCAGGGGCCACAGCGTCCCCGCGGAGGGCAGCAGCCACAGGGCGGGGATGGCGGCGATGCCCAGTGAGCACGCCATCAACACGGGCTGGGCGCCGCAGCGGTCAATCGCGCGGCCCCAGAGTGGCGCCGCCAGGATGCGGACGCCCGCCACTGACGCGGCATGCAGCGCCATGATGACGAAGGTCATCTCGAGGTTCTGGAGGCTGTGCAGCGCGAAGAAGGGCGCGGACACCCCCACCGCCGCGTTCCAGGCCACCTGGTAGGTGAGCACCCGGCGCGCGTTGCCATCCTTGAAAGGGACCAGCGCGCCCTTGAGCTCCAGGGGCGGGGTGGTGCCCGGGGGCGCCGGGTCGTGCTGCGAGGCCATGAACAGGGTGGTGACGATGCCCATGACGCACGCCCCCAACGCGAGCAGCGGCAGGGCCACGCCCACGCCGTCCGCGGGGCGCAGCCGGTCCATCAGGAGGCCCGCGCCGAGGGAGGCCAGCGTGCCCGCCAGCGTGGTGAGCGCGGTGCGGCGTCCGAAGAAGCGGCCCCGGACGGCGCGGGGCACCAGTTCCCCCATCCACGCCACCCAGGCGTTGTTGCCCACCACGCTCAACGCGGCGGAGACGCCGGCCACCGTCAACAGCAGGCGCTGCTGGGATTCGAAGGGCAGGCCCAGCCAGGGCAGCACCGCCAGGGGGAACATCACCACGCGGGACAGGCACACCGCGGTGAGGGCCACGCGCCGGTGACCGAAGAGGCCCGTCAGCCAGGCCGCGGGGAACTGCACGAACTGCGCGAAGAAGGGCAGGGCCGTCATCACGCCGACGAGGAAGGGCCCCAGCTTCAGCGCGATGGCCCAGGCGGTGAGCACCGTCGCGCCCGCGCACGCGGTGAAGACCTCCGAGAACATGCCCTCCACCACGGAGACGCCCAGCGTCCGGCGCAACCGTCCCTGATGGGGGCGGACCATCGGTCCGGGCCCGTCCGCGGGCGGTGCCCCCAGGAGCGGCGCCGTCGATCCAGGCAGGGACGCACCGGGGCGGAACAGCGGAACCGCGGAAGCAAGGGAGGCGAAGCTGAAGCTGCGGAGGAGCTGTCGACGGGAGGCTGCGCGGGTCACAGGTCCGCTCTCTGTCGCACGCTCCGCTGGGCCCTCTCAATCCACCCCCGGTGGGCCCCAGGGTGCTCGGCCGCTCTCCAGGCGGGAGCGGCGCGGCTGTCCCACATGCTCCGGCACCCGTTCGCGCCTGGCTGCTGGGCAGCGCTGGAATCAGGTGCAGTTCAAGCGGTCTTGAACTATATGAACGGACGAGGAGACGGCGCACTATGGATCTGGCTCGGGAGCTGACGGATTTTCTGGGGGCGGTGGAGCAGCGGCTTGGCAGCACCCTGGTGGATGGCGATGCCGGTCCGGACGTGAAGGGCGACACGCTGATGGAGGCGGCCCGCCACCTGTGCCTGGGCAGCGGCAGCAAGCGCGCGCGCCCCATGCTGGCGCGGCTGTTCGGCGGCGCGGTGGGCGTTCCGGCGGAGCGGCTGGTGGACGTGGCCGTGGCCGCGGAGCTCATCCATTCCGCCAGCCTGCTGCACGACGACGTGGTGGACGCGGGCATGTTCCGCCGGGGTCGGCCCACGGTGAACGCGCGCTGGGGCAACATCGTCGCGGTGATGAGCGGTGACCTCATCCTGTCCACGGGCCTGTACCAGCTGTCCCAGCTGGACGCGCGGCTGACGCGCAGCGCGCTGTCGGTCGTCTCCGAGATGACCCGCGCCGCCATCGCGGAGGTAGAGGCTCGCGGCGACCTGGACCTGCCGCTCAACCGGCTGCGCTTCATCGCCGAGGGCAAGACGGGCTCGCTGTTCGGCTGGTGTGGCAACGCGGCGGCGACGCTGGCGGAGCACCCCGAGGCGGTGGAACGTTTTGACGGCTTCGGGCGTCACCTGGGCGTGGCGTTCCAGATTGCCGACGACATTCGCGACATCCTGGGCACGGACGTGGGCAAGCCGCGTTACGCGGACGTGCACTCGCGCACGCCGTCCATGCCCATCCTCCTGGCGGTGGCCAAGGATGAGTCGCTGCGGCGCAAGCTGAAGGACGCGTGGGCGTTCTCGGCGATCACGCCCGATCGCACGAAGGAGATTGGCGCGGCCATCGAGGCCACGGGCGCCGTGGATGCCTCCATGGCGCGGATGAACGTCGAAATCGAGGCGGCGCTCGACAAGCTGGGCCACTTCGCCAAGGAGCCCGCGGGCGCGGAGCTGGTGAGCTGGGCGCGGAAGCTGTCGGCCGGCATCGCCGAACAAGTCCAGGGGCGCGCTGCATGAAAGGCTACCTGTGGACGGGGGGACCCGGGAGCCCTGCCTCGGAGGCGCCGCCAGCGGATGGCCGGCTGGCGCCCTGGGAAGCCATCGCGGTGGACGCGGTGGGCAATGTCATTGAGTTCTGGGGGTTCAAGCGCAACCAGGGGCGGGTCTGGGCCCTGCTGTACCTGCGCGGTGAGCCCCTGACGGCGGGAGAAATCGAGCGCGAGCTGGACCTGTCCAAGGGCGGGGTCTCCATGCTGCTGCGCGACCTGGAGCGCTGGGGCGTCATCCAGCGCGTGCGCCTGCCCCAGGACACCGTCTGGCGTTACGGCGCGGAGAACGACCTGGTCCGGATGGTGACGCACGTCATCGAGGAGCGCGAGGCGGGCTTCGTCGCGCGCATCCGCGCCGACCTGGCGGAGGCCCGGCGGCTGGCGGAGACCCAGTCGGGGCTGCCTCCGGACCGGCTTCAGCGACTGGAGAAGATGGCCACGCTGGCCGAGCACGTGGAGCGCGCGCTGCGGCTGTTCATCAAGACGTCCCGGCTGGATGTGTCCGGTGTGCTGTCCGTCTTCCGGGACGAGGCCACCGGTGCGCGCCGGGGCTCGAAGTAGTCTCAGTCAAAGGGGCGGACATGGATTCGCACTATGATCAGGTGATGAAGGCGCGTGCGGGCGCGGACCCGTCGGCCACGCGCCTGTACTTCGCATACTCGACCATCCTGGACCGCGCCGCGTTCGAGGAGTGGCGGTCCCAGCACAGCTACGACTTCTTCGAGCTGCCCGAGGGGCGGCTGGCCGAGGCCGTGGATGTGGATCTGGTCTATGACTTCCCGTCGCGCTGGTGGGGTGGGCGCGTCGCGGGGCTGACGGATTCCGCGGGCCAGAAGGTGTACGGCCGCCTGTTCGAGATTCGCGGCCAGGACTGGCCCATCATCCAGCACAAGGAAGGCTTCGTGACGAGCATGTGCGTGGAGCGGCCGGTGCGTGTGCGCGTGGATGGGCAGGAGCTGGAGGCCACGGCGTTCGTCACGAATCCGCGGCGTGCGTCGGCGGACGGTCCGGTCAGCACCCGTTTCGTGGACGCGCTGGTGCGCGGTGCCCAGGCCGCGGGCCTGCCAGCGGCCTACGTGGAGCGGCTGAAGCGCGGCGAGTAGCCCACGAGGGCGTTCCGTAAGCCCTCGGACAAAATCCAGCGAGGCGCTTTCCCTCCTCGCTGGGAGTGCACAGCTTGGGCAGCGCGTATGTTCTTCTTCTTCTCGAACCGGCTCGGCTGTATCGGCAGCATCCTGGTGTCGATCGCCCTGAGCGCGGTGCTCTACTTCCTGTTCATGCGCTGAGACCCAGCCCCTGGGCTCGGCTCACGGCTTGCCGTGCCACAGGTCGTCCGAGTCCTCGGAGTCCAGGGGATGGATGGTGATCTCGCGCCCATCCTTGTCGGGCGTGCTGCGCACCGCCTCCGTCTCGTCCGGCGTTCGAGGCGCCCGCTCCGAGAAGTTGTCGTTTTGAAGGTGGCGCTGACGCTGCTCACTGGTCCCGCCGTACCCTTCAATGATCCTCTTCTTCGTCATCCCCGTCCTCCTGGTGAGTCGATCGCCCAGAAGTAGGCTGGGGTCGGATGGAGGAGGGAGCAAGCGGCGTCGCCTGCTCGCCTGGTCTGCGGGCGGATGTGTCGGAGTCTGGCGGGGGAGTGCCTACATATACGAACCATCAGGTATTTTCAGGGCGGCCTGAGACCTTCGTTCCTACATGAACATCAGGGCAGGGGCCTGACGTGGCTGATCGGGATGGATTGCCTGTCTGGATGTTCAGTGGGGCGTGCGGTGGTCGGTTGGGCCGTGCCTACATGAACGAGCTATCAGGCATTTTGGGACTCATGATCGCGGTGCCGCTGTAGGTGGGTCTCAGTGGCACGCCGGGCCCTGGTTGCTCTCCATTTACTGATGACGTGTTCAGTGGGGCGAGTGCCCTCGATTGCACCAATGCTCACATGGGCGTGTGTTCAGTGTTGCGCGGGGTTCTGATCGCGGCCTGTTCACTGTTGATATGTTCAGTGAGCTGGCTGGCGCCCTGGTCGCAAATGCCTACATGACAGCGCGTTCAGTGGTGCGTATCGACCTGATTGAGGCTTGTGGCTGACTGGATGTTCAGTGATTCGGGTGCCGCCTGAAACAGCAATGCCTACATGTCCGTGCGTTCAGTGATGCCGCATGGCTGATCGCCGTCTTCGGCTGACTGGATGTTCAGTGATTTTTGGCACCCCATGTGTCGAGTCTACGGGCCTGCTCGGTCAGCGCCTGGCTGGTTCCCGTTCGCTGACTGGATGCCCAGTGAATTCAATGTGTATTTACTTGTGTCTGTGATTGATTTGTCTGTGATTGGTGTTTGTCTTTGAGGGGACGGGCAGGGGAGTCCGCGGTGATGCTGCGGCGAACGCCCCTGCGTCGAGGCATTGACTCAGCCCGGCGTGAACCACAACACGGACAACGGGGGCAGGGTGAGGGTGGCCGAAGCCGGCTGGCCATCCCAGCCCGTGGGCTCGGTGTGAATCTGGCCCATGTTGCCCAGGTTGGAGCCGCCGTACTGCTCGGCGTCCGTGTTGAGCAACTCCACGTAGCGGCCCTGGAACGGGAAGCCCACGCGGTAGTTCTCCCGCACCGTTGGCGACAGGTTGGCGATACACACCACATGTCGTCCTGGCTGACGCGCGCGCCGCACGAACGCGAACACGTTGTACGCGGCTGAGTCCGGCTGGAGCCACTGGAAGCCCATGGGCTCGCCGTCCGCATCGTGAAGCGCGGGCATGTCCCGGTAGATGCGGTTCAGGTCCGAGACCAGCTGAAGGATGCCGTGGTGCCCCGGGTCGTGCGTCAGGTGCCAGTCCAGGCTCTTGTCGTGGTTCCACTCGGCGGGCTGGCCGAACTCGCCGCCCATGAAGACGAGCTTCTTGCCTGGGTGCGCCCACATCCACGCGAACAGGGCGCGCAGGTTGGCGCGCTTCTGCCACGGGTCGCCCGGCATGCGCCCGTACAGGCTGCCCTTGCCGTGCACCACCTCGTCATGGCTCAGCGGCAGCATGAACTGCTCGCTGAACGCGTACAGCAGGCCGAAGGTGAGCTGGTTGTGGTGGTACTGCCGGTAGATGGGGTCTTTGGAGAAGTACGACAGCGTGTCGTGCATCCACCCCATGTTCCACTTGTAGTCGAACCCCAGCCCGCCTTCGGACACCGGCGCGGACACCTTGGGCCAGGCCGTGGACTCCTCGGCGATGACGACGACGCCCGGGTGCTTGCGGTGGACCGTTTCGTTCAGCTCGCGCAGGAAATGGATGGCCTCTTCGTTCTCCCGGCCGCCCCAGCGGTTGGGAATCCACTCACCCTGCTTGCGGCTGTAATCGAGGTAGAGCATCGACGCCACCGCGTCCACGCGCAGTCCGTCGATGTGGTACTCCTCGATCCAGAACAACGCATTGGCGATGAGGAAGTTGCGCACCTCATTGCGGCCGAAGTTGAAGACCAGCGTGCCCCAGTCCGGCTGCGCGCCCTTGCGCGGGTCCGCATGCTCATACAGGGCCGTGCCGTCGAACTGTCCCAGGGCGTGCAGGTCGCGCGGGAAGTGTCCGGGCACCCAGTCCACGAGCACCCCGATGCCTTCCTGGTGCATGTGGTCGATGAAGAAGCGCAGGTCATCCGGGTGGCCGAAGCGCGCGGTGGGAGCGTAGTAGCCACCCACCTGGTAGCCCCAGGAGCCGCCGTAGGGGTGCTCGGCCACGGGGAGCAGCTCGACGTGGGTGAAGCCGGTGAACTTGATGTACTCGGCCAGCGCCGGGGCCAACTCCCGGTACGTCATGGGCCGGTCGCCGTCCTCCACCACCCGGCGCCAACTGCCCAGGTGGACCTCGTACACGCTCCACGGCTGGTGATGGACGTCCCGCCGCTGCGCGCGTTGCTCCAGCCACGCCGCGTCGCCCCAGGTGTAGCGGGCCAGGTCGTGCACCACGGAGGCCGTGGCGGGGGGGACCTCGGTGCGAAAGGCGAAGGGGTCCGCCTTGAGGACGTTGGGCCCGCCCTGGCCGGGGCGAATCTCGAACTTGTACCGGGTGCCTTCGCCCACCTCGGGGACGAAGAGCTCCCAGATGCCGGAGGAGCCCATGCGGCGCATGGAGTGCAGCCGGCCGTCCCAGCCGTTGAAGTCACCGACCACGGACACGCCCGCCGCCGTGGGGGCCCACACCGCGAACGATGTGCCGCGCACACCGTGGTGGTGCAGCAGGTGCGCGCCCATGCGCTCCCAGAGGCGCTCGTGGCGGCCTTCACCGGCGTAATACAGGTCCATCTCCCCCAGGGTGGGGAGGAAGCTGTACGGGTCTCGAATCGTGAAGACGCGCTTGCCGGGGTACTCCACCTCCAGCAAGTAGTTGAACGTCTGGTCCTTGCCGTTGATGCGGGCCTCGTAGACGCCGCCCAGCCGGTGCGTCATCGCGACGCGACCGCCGGATTCTGGCAGCACGTGGATGGCCACGGCGTCCGGGCGGAAGGCGCGAATCACCACGCCATCCCCATCCGGGTGGATGCCCAGGACAGAGTGCGGCTCCGGATGCCTCAGCTCCACGACGCGCTGAAGCTCCGCGTCGACCTGGGCCTTGTCGGCTGGCTTCCTCACTTGGATGCCTCCATACGCAAGAGGGCCTGGAGGGGGATGCGCACCCAGTCGGGCCGGTTCTGCATTTCGTATCGCACTTCGTAGAGGAGTTTCTCCAACTCGAACGCACGCAGCATCACGTCGAAGCTGTCGTCGTCCGCGGGCAGGAAGGGCGCGCCGCGCGTCACCTGCCGGTACCCTTCCACGAAGGCGTCGCGGATGGTGCTGATGCGCTCGTGGGGTGTGCCACCCTCCAGCGCCACCGTCGCCTCCGCGTAGTCGAACGAGCGGATCATCCCCGCCACGTCGCGCAGCGCGCTGTACTTCTCCCGGCGGGCGGTGAAGGAGCGCGCGGGCTCGCCTTCGAAGTCGAAGATGAGCCACTGGTTGTTGGCGCGCAGCACCTGCCCCAGGTGGAGGTCGCCGTGGATGCGAATCTTCTGGCCGGAGGGCGGCACCTGCGCCAAGCGCTTCGCGTGCTCGATGAGGTCCTCGCGCCGGTTCTCCAGCTCCGGGTTCTGCCGGCTGGCGTCCGCCAGCGTCACGCCCAGCTCCCCGACGATGGAGGCGCTCCAGCGCTGGAGGTCCTCTTGCAACAGCGGCTCCGGCGTGAAGGCCGGGTCTTCGTCGGTCGCCGAGGCGAACGCCAGGTGGAGCTCGCCCAGACGCGAGCCCAGGTCGCGCATCTCCGACTGGAAGCGCGGACCCACGGCGCGCTCCTGGCGCAGCCGGTCCAGCGTGTACTTCCAGCCGTCCGTCGCGTCCGGCACGAAGCGGTGGGCCACCGCGAGCGTCGCGCCCGCCGCCCCTTCCAGATGCAGCGCGCCCAACAGCGTAGGCGTGGCTCGGAACGACGTCTTGGTCGCGAGGAAGCGGCCCACCTCATGCTCCGGGTTCACGCCGGCTTCCAGCTTGCGGATGATCTTCAGGATGACCTGCTCACCCAGCACCACCGAGGTGTTGCTCTGTTCCACCTGCAGCCGCCGCACCTCCGGTGACGCGGGGAGCGCGAGCAAGCCGTCCTGCCCGCCAATCCATTCGCCTTGCACGCGGCCGGACGCGGACGCCACCTGGCCTCCGGTTCGGATGAGGTCGAAGAGGCCGCGCAGGCATTCATCGCTCTCCAGCGCGTCTCGCACGCCTTCGGTGGAGGGATGGACGGGCAACAGGTAGCGCTCCGGGCTGCCCAGTTCGTAGATGACCTCCACCACGGCGAGGCTGAAGGAGCAGCCGCCCGATTCGACGGCGGCGTGGTCCATCACCGTGACGTGCTTGATGGGCCAGGCCTTGCCGCTGAACCAGCGCTGGTGCTTGAGGTACTCAGGGAGCTTGGTCAAGTCGAGGGTTGTCATTCGAGGCTCCTCATCTGCTGGGACCTGTCCAGCCGGAACCACAGGAACATGAAGGGGCCCATGGAGAGCTGATACGGAATCTCACTCACCCGCGGGAAGGGGGTTTCTCCAATCAGCTCCACCGGCACGGCGCCCTCCCACTCACGCATGTCGAGCACCGCGGGCTGGGCGAAGCGCGATAGGTTGCACACCACCAGAACCGTCTGGCCCTCCCATTCACGGATGAAGGCCAGCACCTTGCGATTGTCCGTCTGGAGGAAGCGCAGGTTCCCCAACGAGAAGACGGGGTAGCGCTGGCGGATGCGAATCATCCGCTTCACCCAGTGCAGGAGGCTGGACTTCACCCGCTCCTGGGCTTCCACGTTGATGGACTGATAACCGTACACCGGGTCGGCGATGACGGGCGCGTACAGGCGTGCGTAGTCCGCGCGGCTGAAGCCCGCGTTGCGGTCTCCCGTCCATTGCATGGGCGTGCGCACGCCGTTGCGGTCGCCGAGGTAGATGTTGTCGCCCATGCCAATCTCGTCGCCGTAATAGAGGACGGGCGTGCCGGGCAGGGTGAAGAGCAGGCTGTGCATCAGCTCGATGCGCCGGCGGCCGTTGTCCATCAGCGGCGCCAGCCGGCGGCGAATGCCCAGGTTGATGCGCATGCGCGGGTCGGTGGCGTATTCCCGGTACATGTAGTCCCGGTCCTCGTCCGTCACCATCTCCAGCGTCAGCTCGTCATGGTTGCGCAGGAAGATGGCCCACTGGCAGTTGTCCGGGATGTCCGGCGTCTGCTGCATGATTTCGACGATGGGCGTGCGGTCCTCGCGGCGCACCGCCATGTAGAGGCGGGGCATCACCGGAAAGTGGAAGCCCATGTGGAACTCGTCGCCGTCGCCGAAGTACACGCGCACGTCGGCGGGCCACTGGTTCGCCTCCGCCAGCAGCATCTTCCCCTTGTATTCGGAGTCGATGGTCTTCCGCAGGCGCTTGAGGAAGGCGTGCGTCTCCGGGAGGTTCTCGCAGTTGGTGCCTTCGCGCTCGAAGAGGTAGGGCACGGCGTCGCAGCGGAACCCGTCCACGCCCATGTTGAGCCAGAAGCGCATGACGTCCAGCATGGCTTCCTGCACTTCGGGGTTGTCGTAGTTGAGGTCCGGCTGGTGGCTGAAGAAGCGGTGCCAGAAGTACTGCTTGGCCACCGGATCCCACGTCCAGTTGGAGCGCTCCGTGTCCAGGAAGATGATGCGCGCGCCCTTGTACTGCTCGTCGGTGTCGCTCCAGACGTACCAGTTGCGCTTGGGGCTGTTGGGGTCGCTGCGCGCTTCCTGGAACCAGGGGTGCTGGTCACTGGTGTGGTTCACCACCAGCTCGGTGATGACGCGGATGTCGCGCTTGTGCGCCTCATCCACCAGCCGCTGGAAGTCCGCGAGCGTGCCGTAGTCCGGGTGGACGCCGTAGAAGTCCGCGATGTCGTAGCCGTCATCGCGCAGCGGCGAAGGGTAGTGGGGCAGCAACCAGAGGCAGTTGATGCCCAGGTCCTGGAGGTACGGAAGCTTCTCAATCAGACCGGGGATGTCCCCGTGGCCGTCGCCATTGGAGTCATGGAAGGCACGCAGGTGCAGCTCGTAGATAAGGGCTTTCTTGTACCAGAGGGGATCCAGGTCCATTACGCCTCTCGGGTTGTCACTCGTAGTAGTCGAACGCGTTCTCGGTGCGGCGGAACCGGTGAACGGCCCAGAGGGCCGCGGGCTGCTCGGGCGTCAGGCGCACCTGCACGTCCGGACCCTGCCATAGCGAGCGCTGGTCCGACATCAACTCGTGCACCTGATACGTCTCGTCAGGGCGCGCGCCCAGCCACTCCAGCGGCACGTGCAGCAGCGCCTCCTGGGCGGCATACGGGTCCAGGCTCACCGCCATCAGCACCGTGCTGCCGCCGTCTGGCGTGCGCTTGCCGTAGAAGAGGACTCGGTCGTTGTTCGACGAGAAGAAGCGCAGCGTCCCGTACTGGTGCAGCGCGGGGTGTGTGCGGCGCGCGGCGTTGAGGCGCGCAATCCAATCCCGGATGTTGCCGGGCCGGTCCAGGTCCCACGCGACCAGTTGGTACTTCTCCGAATCGGTGTACTCCTCCTTGCCCGGGATGGGGCGGCCTTCGCACAGCTCGTAGCCGCAGTACATGCCCCACACGGAGGAGAGCGTACCGGCCAGCGCCGCGCGCAGACGGAAGGCACCGGGCCCCGCGTTCTGGAGGAACTCCGGGAGGATGTCCGGCGTATTGGGCCAGAGGTTGCCGCGGAAGTAGTCGGACACCGGCGGCTGGGTGATTTCCTCCAGGTACTCCTGGAGCTCGCCCTTGAAGTTGCGCCAGGTGAAGTAGGTGTACGACTGGGTGAAGCCCACCTTGCCCAGGGCCTTCATCACCTTGGGGCGGGTGAAGGCCTCGGACAGGAAGAGGACCTGGGGATGGGCTTCCTGCACGCGTCGGATGAGCCAGGCCCAGAATTGCGTGGGCTTGGTGTGCGGGTTGTCCACGCGGAACGTGTTCACCCCCTGCTTCACCCAGTGGAGGACGACGGATTCCAGCTCCGCCCAGAGCGACTCACGGGCAGGGCCCATCCAGTCGAAGTTGACGATGTCCTCGTAGCGCTTGGGCGGGTTCTCCGCCGTCTTGATGGTGCCGTCCGGCCGGTGCTGGAACCACTCCGGATGCTCCTTCACGTACGGGTGGTCCGGCGAGCACTGGAAGGCCAGGTCCAGCGCCACCTCGATGCCGTGGGCCTGCGCCGTCTCCACGAAGTGCCGGAAGTCCTCCAGCGTCCCCAGCTTCGGGTGCACGGCCTTGTGGCCGCCTTCCGAGGCGCCAATGGCCCAGGGGCTGCCCACGTCGTCAGGCGCCGCGCTGAGGCTGTTGTTCTTGCCCTTACGCGCCGTGCGGCCAATGGGGTGGATGGGCGGGAGGTAGACGGTGTCGAAGCCGAGCTGCTGGATATACGGCAGCCAGCCTTCCGCGTCGCGGAAGGTGGCGTGGGTGACGCCGTCGCGCTTCGCCGAACGCGGGAAGAATTCGTACCATGCGCTGAAGCGGGCCTTCTCCCGGTCCGCGAAGACCTCCAAGACCTTGTCGTAGCGGCGAGCCAGTGAACGGTCTGGATGGGTCGAGGCCACGTCGGCCAGCTCGGGGGCCAGGGCCACGGCGAGGAGGTCAGGGGAGGGGGGCTGTCGCAGCCGGACGGCCGCTTCGTCCAGCACGCGCGCGTCGTCCAACTGCTTCGCCGTGCGGGCACGGGCGGCGGCGCCTTCCAGCAGTGCGGCGCCTTCCAGCAACTCGCTGCGCACGTCGCGGCCCGCGTCGACCTTGCGCTTCAGCTCGGACGTCCAGGTCCGGAAGAGGTCTGGCCAGGCCTCAATCGTGTACTCGTAGCGGCCGTTCCGCGTCAGGGGGAATTCGCCTTCCCACCGGTCATTGCCGAGGAAGCGCATGGGCACTTCCTCCCAGTCGGTCTGCTGCGCCCTGGGCGTCACCTGGCGCCAGCGGATGACGGCGACGAGGACGTCATGGCCTTCCTTGAAGACATCGGCCTTGACGGTGCACCTCTCTCCCACGACGCGCTTCACGGCGTGACGTCCAGCGTCCAGCTCGGGGCTGACTCCCTCGATGAATACGCTTCCGAGTCGTTCAGTCATGGTGGCTGGCGGCCCTTATAGGTCTTGGGTTGTGATTGCCTCGCGGCGAATCGCGGCTGTTGTCGATGCTGGACGCCTTCCGTGCCAGCCGCGTTGGCTCGTCAACGTTAAGGATGGGGGCGGGCACTGCCCACCCTGGAAGGCACAGCGCGCCCGGGTGCCCGCCTGCCGATACTTGAAGCTGGGAACTGCCCTGCCGTTTGAGCTATCCGGGACGAACATGGCGCCTCCTTCCTCCGCTGTGCCCCGAGCAAGCGACCCAGCGCTGGACCGGGCCCTCCTCCGGCAAGTCGCCATGGGGAGCCCGCAGGCCATGCGCGACGTCTATGCGCGCTGCGGCGGACGGTGTTTCGCCATCGCGTTGCGGTTGCTACCGACCCACGCTGACGCGGAAGAGGTGTTGCAGGAGACCTTCCTGGAGGTCTGGCGGCGTGCCCGAGAGTTCAATCCCGAACGCGGCGGCCTGGAGGCCTGGGTGACGACGATTGTGCGCACGCGCGCCATCGACCGGCTGCGGGCGCAGGGAACGGCGGCCCGCGTGGTGGAGGGGGCCGTGCAGCAGGAGCCTCCGGTCAGCGCCGCGCCCGCCGCGCCGGACGAAGCGGTCAGCCAGGGGGAGGCACGTGCTCGCGTGATGGCGGCGCTGGCCCAGCTTCCTCCGGACCAGCGGGCGGTGGTGGAGCTTGCCTACTTCGAGGGCCTCTCCCAGCGGGAGATTGCCGAGCGCACCGGAGACCCCTTGGGCACGGTGAAGACCCGTGCGCGGCTCGCGTTGGAGAAGCTGGGGGCGTTGTTGGAGATGCTGCGCCCCCACGCCTAGCCCCCATGCCGGTCGGTCAGGAACGGCCCTTCTTGCGCTCCGTCTTCGCCTTTGGGCCCTCACCGTAGCCGGACACCACGAGCCCGAGCGTCTGGACGAAGTTCACCGCGGCCTCCACGGGGATGCGCGTGGCCTTCACCCGGTTACGCGCGGGGTCGATGAACACGCCCTGCGCGGTTCCGAAGTCCGCCTTCGTGAGCGTGCAGCCGCGGAAGTTGCTGCCGGTGATATCCGAATCGCTGAAGTCCGACTCGGACAGGTCCGTGTCGATGAAGTTCATCTCCAGCGCCGTGCAGCGCAGGAACGCCGTCTTCCGCAGGCTGAGCCCCGCGAAGGTGCAGTAGCGCAGGTTGGAGCCGTCGAAGGTGACTTCGGGGAAGGTGCCCACGTCCGTCCAGTCGATGCCCATCAGCTTGGAGCTCTCGAAGCGCACGTCGCGCAGGGACGTCTCCGTGAACCGGGCTCGCGTGAGGTCGCAACCGGTGAAGACGCAGGACTCCATTCGAGTCCTCGTCCAGCGGCTCTCCTGCAGGGTGCAGTTGCGGAACGTGCAGCGGTAGAACTCCTTCCCGCCCAGGTCCGTCTCCTGGAGGTTCAGGTCGGTGAAGGTTTCGTTCTCGAAGCTGTCTTCTTCGTGGATGCGCTGGGAGGCCATGGCGGGCCCGTCACTAACGCCAGATGGCGCTCGCGGGCCAGGTCATTTCGCTCTGGATTCTCTATCCATGACGGACGGTGAAGGCCGCCAGCAGAGGCCCCGCGAGGCGGGTGTTCGCGGGAGACGTTGGCCCTCCTTCGGGAAGCTGCGTGAGGAGCGCCTCCAAGGCGGGCTTCATCTCCTCGAAGGCGGCGGTGGCTGCCGCCGCGTTGTCGAAGAAGCGGTGGTAGAGGAGCCAACCGGTGACGGAGCAGGCGATGGCGTGGAAGGAGCGGGTGTCATCCAACTCGTAGGTGAGCCGCGCCAGGCCGCCGAAGTCCTCATCCCGCGCGATGGTGCCGCCCTGGGTCCCCACCCACCCGATGGAGCCCCCGTCTTCATATGGCCGCCACGCCGCGTCGTCCGCACGTCCCACCATCCACCCCTTGCAAGGAAACCGGCGCCATCATGCGTGCCCCGGGGCGGATGCTCCAGGACTCCGAGGCCTCCGCTTCGTTCGGAGGTGGACGTCGGTTCGGCGCGGAGGAGGTAGGGAAGGGGAGCACGCCACGGTTCGCGGAACAGTTGTGGCGGGACGGTTTGTGCCCGGCGAGGCGCCGTCCTAACCTGTCATGTCCATGAAGGCGATCCTCGTCTCCCTTTTCCTGTTGGGCTCGGCGCCGGACTCCAGCGCGCCAGCGATTCCGCCTGAAGCGCTCGCGGCGCCCCCTGTCGCGGATGAGTCCCCCACCGCGTGGTCCTGCACCGTGGACACCCTGCGTGCTGGGAAGGAATGCGTGTTCGAGGCGGACCTGTCCGCGGGCGCGCCCAGCGATTCGCAGGACGCGTCCAACAAGAAGATCCTCCAGGACGTGGCCCGCGCGCTGTGCACGGAGGCGGTGGGCAACATCCGCGAGGGCCGCCCGGACGCGACGCTCACCGCGCTTTGTGAGCGGCGCTACATCACCGCCGTGGACCAGTGCGGACTGGAAGGCACGTCGTTCGTGGTGGATGCCAAGGGCCGCTTCGCTCCCGGCGCTCGGTCCTGCTACCGCGCGCTGGCCAACGTCCTTCAAGAGGTGCAGTTCATGGCCACGGTGGCCTCGCCGTGCTGCGAGTGCGCCGCCCGCGCCAACTGCCCGGGCACCGCGGACCGCTGCTATGCCGAGGTCGCCCAGCAGGCCACCGCGCCCCAGACGCAGGCGTGCCTGAGTGACAGGTGCGCGGATGCGTGCGCCGTCGTCCTGCCGCTGCCTCGCTCCGGAGCGCACCCCGCGCCCACCGTCCAGCAGCGCAACCGTTCCGCCAGCCCTGGCTCCGCTTCCCTCTAGGAGTTCCGCCCATGCGCCGTCCTTCCTGGAAGCTGTCCTCCTGGGCCCTGATGGGCACGTTCGCCGCCGGCTGCGGCGCCTCGCATTCCCACGTGACGTGGTCGGAGGACGCGCCTCATCCGAAGGAGGAGGTGTTCGTCGCCAGGCCTCCGCCGGAGCCGCCCGCGCCCAGCCCCACCTCGGACCCCAAGGCGTTCGCCGCCCGGTACGCCAACCCGGCCGTGTGTGAAGCCGCCGCGCGGCGCCTCCAGGGCGCTTCGCGGGATGAGGCGTGGGATGGCCTAAAGGCCTGCATCGAGCACACGCCCTTCACCCAGCTCAACGCGCTGTTGGGCCGCGCCTGGGCGCAGGACCTGAGCGTGCGTCCCGAAGGCGCGAAGCTCATTGCCCGCGTGGTGGCCCAGCGCGGTGGCAGCGTGACGGGCGAGCTGCGTTACCTCCAGGAGAAGCAGATCCCCATCTTCTCGTTGGCCTCCGCCATGGACCGGCCGGACACGTACAAGGGCCGCTACGTGCTGCTGCGCGCGCAGGTCGCGGACCAGCGCTCGGAAGGTGAGCGCTCCACGGTGTGGCTGGTGGAGCAGGCCCTCAGCTCCGTCCAGACGGACGAGGTCGTGGGTCATGGCGAGCGCATCGACTCCGTTACCTCGTACTCGGGTGACCTGGCCGGGCAGTCCGTGCTCACGGGGCCAGGGCGGGTCGGGGGCACGGTGAGCACGTCCGAGCGCTCCGGCCGCAACACCACGCGGCGCTTCGTGGAGAACATCTCCGACGAGACGGGCCGCGAGGCACTCGGTCGTCTGGCGAGCGCCGACCCGTTCCTGGAGACCCGGCGCGACTACGTCATCCTCGCGCGCTTCGACGGTGTCCGCCTCACGTCGGGCGGCGCGGAGACGGATGAGGAAGCGCCGCGCATCCCGGTGCTGACCATCGTCAGCTACCACGCGCCGCAGGCGCTCGTCGTCTACTGAGCGGCCTTCGACGCGGCGCCGTCCGCGTCAGGGCCGGGGTGTGCGCACTCGGTGCCTGGGTGACACAAAAAAACGAGGCGCCGGGGAACTTGCCCCGACGCCTCGCCCTGGGAACCGACCCCGCGCCAGTCCCCACGTAACCGTGTGCAGGTCGCGCCCGCGCTACTGCTGGGTCGCCCCCGTAATCGTGAAGTGATTCGCCACGTCGCGGCCCGAACCCACTTCCACCGTCACCGGCTGGTCGGGCGTGGTGGAGGCGCTGACGTAGGAGGGCGGCTCGAGGTGCACCGTGAAGGTGCCCGGGATGAGGAACTTGAAGACCGCCTCGTAGGTGCCGTCGCCGTCCTCGTCGGTCAGCGCCAGCCGCTCACTGCTGCCCGCGTCGTTCGTCATCACCGCGTTGAAGTCGCCCAGCGTCACCTGGTGGCCGTCCACCACGGGCAGTGTCACCGTCGGGGCCGTGTCCGCCGTCACGCGGATGCTGCCGGAGGCCGTCACCTCGGCGGCCTTGATGACCGGATGCATCACCCACTTGCCCGCGTTGCCGGCTTCCTTGCCAAAGCTCTGGCCGACGTCGAAGTCCACGAGCAGCACCTTCTGCTCGCCTTCGATGGTCAGCTTCTCGGAGAACTTCACCTTCAGCCCGGACGTGCCGAAGCTGGGCATGTGAAGCTGGCCGTCCACCTGCGTGCCCGCGGGCAGGCCGGCGTAGTCGGCTGACGACGCGAACACGGTCGACGCGCCGTCCGCATTCGCCACCTCGATGTAGCCACCGGTGATGACGAAGCGGAGCTCGGAGTAGTCGCCATTGGGGACCACCGCGTCAGACACCAGCTCGGACGTGGAGTTGGCGAGCTCCAGCAAGCTCACGGTGGCGGGGGTATCGCGCAGCACCACGCGGCCACCTTCGCCGTCGCCGCCTTTCAGATAGATTTCGGAGATGGTGACGACAGCAGTGCGGATGTCGTCTCCTGGTGCGTCGGTCAGAAGCAGGGTGACCTTGCCCTCGTTGCCACCACACGCCATCAGCGGGAGCAGGGCGATGGGTAGCAGGGCCAACAGGGTCGAGCGTAGGCGCGAGCGAATCGTCATGGTCGGCACGTCCCAGAATAGGGCCCGCTGGAATACCGGGCCGTTCGACACGTAATGACCCGGCCCGGAAACATCCGGCCACGCGACCCTGCAGATGTCGCCGCGAAAGCAGGGGGCCTGGAGGCCCACACCCACTTACGCCGGTGACGTGTCCAGACCGTGCTTGCGCAGCAGCTTGCGCAGGTACACGCGGTCGATGCCCGCCTCACGGGCCGCGCGGGACACGTTGCCCTCGCAGCGGTCGATGAGGGCGCGCAGGTAGTCGCGTTCGAAGCCTTCGATGATGCGGTCCTTGGCTTCCTTGAAGGGGAGGTCCAGGGAGATGGGGCGCGTGCTCTCCGGGTCGTCCGAAGGCGGCGGCAGGGTGGTGGGGTCCTCGGGGGGGGAAGGCAGGTCCGGGATGTCCGGCAGGGCCTCGTCGCCCAGGTTCACCACCCGGTCCACCACGTTGCGCAGCTCGCGCACGTTGCCCGGCCACGGGTACTGGGCGAGCAGGGCGCGCGTCTGGTCCGACAGCGCGCTGGGCGGGCGCCCCATCCGCTGCAGCACCGTATCGACGAGCAGCGGCACGTCTTCCAATCGCTCCCGCAGCGGCGGAAGGCCGACGCGGAGCACCGCGAGCCGGTGGAAGAGGTCACCACGGAAGCGCCCGGCCTGCACCGAGCCCTCCAGGTCCTGGTGCGTGGCCGCGACGACGCGCACGTCGAAGGTGCGGTAGTCGTTGGAGCCCACGCGCTTCACCTGTCGGCGCTCCAGCGCGCGCAGCAGGCGGGGTTGGACTTCCAGCGGCAGTTCGCCGACTTCGTCCAGGAAGAGCGTGCCGCCGTGGGCGCGCTCGAAGGCGCCCGCGCGGTCGGCGTGCGCGCCCGTGAAGGCGCCTTTCACGTGTCCGAAGAGTTCGCTCTCCAGCAGTGAGGGGGCGATGCCCGCCAGGTCGGCGATGACGAAAGGCCCCCGGGCCCGAGGGCTGTGCGTGTGGATGGCCTCCGCGCACAGCTCCTTGCCCGTGCCCGTCTCACCCTGGATGAGCACGTCCGACTCACCCGCCGACAGCCTCTCCAGCAGCGTGAAGAGCTCCCGCATGCGGCGGCTGTTTCCCACCAGTGAGCCAAAGGCGCTGCGCGCGGACAGGGGGCGCGCCCGGGGCCGCTCGCTCTCCGGCATCAGCTTCAGCTCGGTGGTGCCCAGCTTGAGGACCGCGCCCGTGCGCACCTCCAGCTCCTGGAAGCGCATGCCTTCGCAATAGGACCCATTGCGCGAGCCCGGGTCCACCGCGCGCACGCCACTCTCGTTCACCTCCAGGATGAGGTGCTGGCGCGACACCGCCCGGTCCGACAGGAGAATGTCCGCATCCCGGCCCGACCCCACGCGATAGCGTCCCGGCATCAGCGGCCAGTCGCGGCCAGCGTCCGGACCCGACAACACCACCAACCGGGTACGTACCCGTTGGACACGAATGGCCGGCAACGCATCGGTGCGGACCAACTCGTCGTCCCCGTCCTCATCTCCCAGACTCGCCACGGCGCGGACGATATCACAGCCGCTTTGCAGGGGTTTGCCTCCGCATTCCCGGGTAATACGGTAAAGTTTGAAAGGGGGTGTCACCCGCGATGGCAAGTGCGCCACGAGAACGATTCGGCCGGTATGAACTTCAAGAGCGGGTCGGCCAGGGCGGCATGGCGGAGACGTGGCGCGCCCGGCTCCGGGGGGCGGCGGGCGTCACCAAGTCCGTGCTCATCAAGAAGGTGCTCCCGGAGTACGCCAACGACGAAGCGTTCGTGTCCATGTTCATCAGCGAGGCGCGCATCTCCGCCACGCTGTCGCACGGGGCCATTGCCCAGGTCTTCGACTTCGGGAAGGTGGACGGGCAGTACTTCCTGGCCATGGAGCTGGTGGAAGGCCATCCGCTGAACCGCATCCTGAAGCGGGCGCTGCGCTCCGGCTTCCACGCTCTGCCGGTGCCCATCGCCGTCTTCATCGCCATGGAGATGTGCCGCGGCCTGCACTACGCCCATACTCGCAGTGACGAGAAGGGCGAGCCGCTGGGCATCGTCCATCGCGACATCTCCCCCGACAACGTCCTCATCGGCTACGAGGGGCAGGTCAAAATCGTCGATTTCGGCATCGCGAAGGCGCGCTCCCTGCGCAGCTTCAACACCGAGCCCGGCGTGGTGAAGGGGAAGTACCTGTTCTTCTCGCCGGAGCAGGCGCGGGGGGAGGCGGTGGATGCCCGCACGGACGTCTGGGCCACCGGCGTGGTGCTGTTCCAGATGCTCTGCGGCCGGCTGCCGCTGGAGGGCCAGGTCCACACGGTGTTGCGGCGGTTGAACAGCGGCCAGCCGCTGCCCTCGCCGCGACAGGTACGGTCCGACGTCCCGGTGGCGCTGGACTCCATCATCCAGCAGGCGCTCGCGCTCCAGAAGGATTCTCGTTTCGAGTCCGCCCATGCGCTCGGGGATGCCCTGGCCGGGTTCCTCTACTCGACCACCCCGCGCTTTTCGCCCATGTCCGTGGGGTACCTGCTGCGGGAGCTGTACCGCCCGGACCTGGAGGCGCTCGGGATGGATGCCCGTGTGCCGGCCTCCTTCTCGGAGGAGATGTCCATCTGGCGCGAGGCGCCCCCGCTGCCCGCACCCACGCAGCACGGTGTGCCAGCGCTGGGCCTGGAGCCGGACGACCGCACCGAGGAGAGCGGGCCCGTCGAGGTGGACGACGCGGAGAAGGAGGCTCCCGCGCCGCGTGCGACGCGGGTGGGCCTGTTCGCCGAAGGCAGCAGCAGCTCCCAGTGGGTGGCCGGTGTCGGCCTGGTGGTGGCAGCGGTGCTCGCCGGGGTGGCGGTGACGCAGGTGGGCTCCGACTTGCTGGCTGCCGCCAAGGAAGAGGCGCGCGCGCTCGGGCCGCCCGTGGCGCAGCGGATCATTCCACCCGCGTTGCCTCCCGCCCCACCCGTGGCCGTGCCCTCGAAACCCCCGGCCGCGGAGGAGGGGCCTTCGCGGGCCTCCGAGGCCATGGTCGAGAACGCGGATGACGACGAGGTGTCGGGAAGCGCCGACACGCCGGATGACGCAGTCGAGGTCGCGGCCGGGCGTTCCAGCGTGGCGCGTCCGGTCTCCGGAGCGCGGAGCGGCAAGGTCGTTCACGCGGCTGGCACGGGCGCTCGAGGACAGACGCGGCAGGCCCATGCGGCGTTGCTGGGCGAGGCGGGCAATGTCCTGGCGGTGTCGCCGGTGACGGTGGGGCCCGCGCACCGGGTGCTCACCGCCGGGCGGGCCCTCCAGCGTGAGGGGAAGTACACCGACGCGCGGAACGCCGCCCGTGAGTGCGCCCGGCTCGAGCCCGGCAACGCCGAGTGCTACCTGCTGCTGGGGGCCGTGGAGGTGAAGCTGGGGCGAATCGACGAGGGGGCTCGCAACTACCACCGCTTCCTGGAACTGGCCCCGTCGGACCATCCGCTCGCGAGCACTGTCCTGCGCATTCTGCAGGAATACGAAGCCCGCTAGGTCGGGCGTCCACGATTCGACGCATGGAATCACCCGGCTCCCCGCCGGGGGCTTGGAAAAGCGAGCGAGCCTCCCGTACAAGGGGGCTCGCATGAAGCGTTTCCGCCTTCCTCGACGCCTGACGCTCCCTGCGCTGCTGATGGCAGCCGCATGTGGTGAGTCTGACTCCATCCCAGTCCGGACCTGCGACGTGACGTTGACCTACGCACCGCAGCGGTCCGTGGCGGGCACCGTTCAGGTCATGGGGGAATGGAACAACTTCGCCTCCCCGGCTCAGCCCATGACCGACCGGGGTGACGGCGTGTTCACGCTCCGCCTGGAAGGGTTGGAGCCGCGCGCCTACGGCTACCGTTTCGTGGTGGGCGACCAGCTGGAGATGGATCCGGAGAACCCGTACTCGCGCTGGGTTCGCGCGGAGGAGTATTCGCGCGTCATCGTCCCGGACTGCCGCCAGCCCGTGCTGGAGCTGAACCGCTTCACGGTGACGCCCGAGGGCTCGCTGGACGTGGCCGTCTCCTACCTCGATGGGACGGACAAGGCTGGCCCGGCGGTCGATGGCATGGTGCTGTCGCTGGACGGCACGCCCCAGCCGGACGCCTATGACGCCGCCACCGGCCGCTTCCGCCTGAACGTGCAGGGCCTGGAGCAGGGCAAGCACCACGTGAAGGTGGTGGCCAAGGACCGCCAGGGCCGCGAGGCGGCGTCGCTCTACCTGCCATTCTGGGTGGAGCCGGAGCGCTTCCGCTGGGACTCGGGGCTGATGTACTTCGCCTTCACGGACCGCTTCCACAATGGTCGGCTGGAGAACGACGCGCCAGTGGCGGACGTGGACCCCATCGCCAACTATCTTGGCGGGGACTTCGCGGGCATCACCCAGAAGCTGGAGGAGGGGTACTTCGACGCGCTGGGCATCCGCACGCTGTGGATCTCCCCCGTGGATCAGAACCCCGAGGGGCGCTTCGTCGGCACCGGCGGCAAGTACTACACCGGCTATCACGGCTACTGGCCGTCGAAGCCCCGCGAGACGCAGCACCGCTTCGGCTCGCTGGAGGAGTTGCGCGCGCTCACGGCGGCAGCGCACAAGCGGGGCATCCGCGTCATCGCCGACCTGGTGCTCAACCATGTCCACGAGGAGCACCCGTATTGGGCGAACCACGCGCGGGATGGCTGGTTCAACACCGCCGCCAGTTGCGTGTGTGGCACGCAGGACTGCGACTGGGAAGCCAAGCGCCTCACCTGCAAGTTCACGGACTACCTGCCGGATTTCAACTGGCGCTCGTCGGACTTCGTGGACCAGTTCGCCGCGGACACGCTCTGGTGGCTGGAGCAGGCGGACTTCGACGGCTTCCGCATGGACGCGGTGAAGCACATGGAGCAGGTGGCCGGGCGCACCATCCGCGGGAAGCTGAATGACATCACCGCGATGACGGGCACCGAGTTCTACCTGGTGGGCGAGACGTACGTTTTCACGGATGGGCGCTCACAGATTGCCCGTTACATCAGCCCGCAAGAGCTGGACGGCCAGTTCGACTTCCCCCTGTACTGGCCCGTGCGCGAGGCCTTCGCGGACGGCAAGGGCTTGCAGCGTGTGGACGACGCCGTGCGCGCCAACGAGGAGGCCTATGTGCCGGGAACGCTCAATTCGCCCTTCCTGGGCAACCACGACGTGGCGCGCTTCATCTCCCAGGCCGCGGGGCAACTGCACGGGGAAGGGAGTGATCCCTTCGGCCCCAACCGCCCGTCCACGGTGGTGACGGATCCGGCCGCCTTCGAGAAGATGAAGTACGCCTTCGCCTTCGTGCTGACGCAGCCGGGCGTGCCGCTGGTGTATTACGGCGACGAGGTCGGCCTGCCGGGCGCGGCTGATCCGGACAACCGCCGCTTCATGCGCTTCGGCAGCGCGCTTGCTCCGCAGGAGCGGGACTTGCTCGACTTCGTGCGGAAGCTGGGGCAGGCGCGCCGGGCGCACGAGGCGCTGCAGACGGGCGCGCGGCGGACCCTGCGCGTGGAGGACGACCTCTACGTGTTCCAGCGCGATCTGCCGGACGGGAAGGGGGCTCTGGTGGCCATCAACCGGAGCGCCGTGCAGCGCTCACTGGTGTTGGAGTTGATGGGAGGCCTGGCCGCGAGCAGCGGCACCTACGTGGACATCTTCTCCGGGCAGACGCTGCAGCTTGCCGGCACGGAGACGGTGCTGGTCGTCCCGCCGCGCGGTGTCGCTGTCTACGTGCCCCACCAGGAGTAACAGGGCGGGGATGTTCCGGTGGAGGGGTGGGCCGTCCCCCTTCCGCCGGTGCATCCCACTCAGGACTGAGGGGCCGCCTGCTCGCTCTTGCCGTGCTTGTAGAAAAGCACGAGCGTGTAGCAGTGGAATTCGTTGTCGGACGACTGACACACGACCCGGTCCACAATCTCCAGGTCGGAGTTGCTCTTCAGCCAGCGGGTGACGTTCTCACCCAGCTCCTCGCGCTCCTTCGCCTTGGTGGCGGAGAAGACCTTCACGCCCGTGAACATCGCCTGCCACTCCTTGTGCGGTGCTGATTCAGGACAATAGGAAGTTATCGCACGCGTCGTTCCGGGGTGTCAAAAACCCGGCTTCCCTGTTGTGGGGATGTTGATCGTCCATGCCTGGGGGTTTGCAGTCTCCCGCCCGTGCCTATGTTGCTCGGGTCGCACCGGATTGCGTGGGGCGCTCGTGGCAGAGGGCCGCGAGTGGTGGCGGAGTGGGGAAGGGGGAAGGCCCGTGGACATGAAGACCAAGAAGGACCTGGCCGTAGACTTCATCAACACCATCCGGACGATGGAGCCCTCCGCGCTGAATGCGCTCATCGTCAAGGAGGCAGGTGAGGAGCTGGCCCAGTTCTTCCTCAATTACAGTGCGAACCTCATCTCCAAGGACCCGTCCCGGGTGCTGGAGAACACGTCCTCGCTGATGCTGATGGGGTACCTCATCCGCACCTACGAGGAGAAGAACACCCAGGCCACCCAGGGTACCTTCCAGTCCTACGCGTTCGCCTGAGCCGCGGGCAGGGCGTTGCAGGCTCGACAGGGCTCGGGGGAGCCTGTTAGGGAGCAGCGCCCATGCTCATCGACATGCACGCCCATTCCCACCTGTCCAAGGGTTGCGAGCTGGACCCTCGCGCCGTGCTGGAGCGGGCCGCCTTGTTCGGCCTGGACGGTGTGGCCTTCACCGAGACGAACACCCAGGACGGCTGCGACGAGCTCTTCGAGATTGGCGCGAAGTCGAAGCTCAAGGTCTTCGTCGGGCTGGAGCTGGTGACGGATCGTGGACAGTACCTGTGCTTCTTCCCGAAGCCGGAGCTGGCCCCGGAGCCGGTGCAGATGTGGGGCAGCAACCGCGAGAAGCCGTGGAGCGCCGCCGAGTGTCTTCCCAAGGTGAAGGCCCTGGGCGCCGCCATCGTCGCCGCGCGGCCCTATGACCGGGACTCGCAGAATCCGGCCATGGACTTCATCCGCTCCCTCGGCGTGCTGAGCGCCGTGGAGGGCTACAACGCCCGGGTGAAGCAGACCTCCAACGACCTGGCCGTGGAGGCCGCCGCGGCGCTGAAGCTTCCCTGTGTGGGAGGCAGTGACGCCCGGGGTTCGCTCGACGAGGTCGGCCGGGGCGCCACGCTCTTCAAGCGGCCGGTGCAGACGCAGGCCGAACTGGTGGCCGAGCTGCAGAAGGGTGATTTCTGGCCGGTGATGGCCGGCGACCTTCCCCGGCTGACGCGCCCGGGAGAGGCCCAGGCCGCGCGCAAGTCCGGTGGTGGCGGCCGGGGTGGTGGTGGCAAGCGCCGCCGTCGCTAGCCGGCGCTCGCCGAAGTCCGCTCAGGGGACGACCGGGTTGCCGCCCTCCTCGGCGCGCGCGAGGCGTCCGTCCGTGAAGAAGGCGCGGCGGCGGCCCCCGGGATAGCTCCACTCCTCGAGCCTGGACGTGCCTTCCAGGGAGCGCCGCACCGTCTCCGGCGGGCCCCAGGCCATGCGGGCCGCGTCCATGGACATGTTGGCCACCAGTCGCTTCTCACGCACGGCCTCCTGCACCGCGGGCGGCAGCGCGTCCAGCGTGGGCTTCAAGTCCCTCGCGGACAGGTACTTCTCCAGCTCCGTGCGGAAGTCCTCCGGACGGTCCAGGTTGGGCGGCATCACCAGGATGAGCGGCGGCGCGTTGGCGGGTGCGCCGGCTTCCGTGAGGTACACCCAGGGCCAGGCGCGTGGGCTGTAGAGGACGCGCTCGGTGATGACCCAGGAGGTGGGGAACTCCACGCGGGTGATGCGCAGCTTCGTCCCGGCGGGGAGCACGCGCTCCACGGCGCCTGGGTTGATGGGGGCGCCCTTCGTGTCGTCGAGGAGCCGGACGTCCTCGGGGGCGTAGGGCGTCAGCAGGCGCTTGGAGGCGTCACCGAAGAGCGGCGTGACGTTGCTGGAGACGCGGAGGTACTGCTCCGCCTCCGGGCCGGAGAGCGTCTGGTTGAGGGAGGCCCGCGCCTCGGGCGGCATGCGCGTCTGGGACGCACAGCCCGCGCCAAGCACGGTCAGCAGGGACAGGGATAGGATTCGGAATGAGGCGAGCGGCATGGCACCTCCGCGGGGACAGGGCGCGGCAGGTGTCCTGATTAGCTCACCGGGCTGGCTGCGTCAGCGGGGATGGCTCCATCGCCTCGCGCTTGCCGCCGCGGCATCCGCGCTGGGGCGGGCAGATGGGGCCGCGGCCATGAGGATCCGCGACGAGCAGGAAACGGCCGAGCCCGCGGGTGTCCGTCAGCTCTGGATGGCCACACAGCGCGCAGTGACGGGGAGGACGCTTGGAGGGGGGGAAGGGCACGGGGCGTGAGTGTGCGCCGCTCCCATGCCCGGAGCGAATTTTCGGCGGGCCCGGCCCGGGTGGGCGCGGGCCGGGGGGCTACTTCTTGTCGCCCGAGGCCGCCGGCGCGGGGGCCGGAGCGGGCGTGCTGGGCGCGCTGCTGGCCGGCGAGGACGCGCTCGACGACGAGGAGGCGCTGCTGCTCGACGAGGAGCTGCCGCCGTCCTTCTTGGTGGAGCTGTACAGGTCGGAGTACCAGCCCCCGCCCTTGAGGACGAAGCTCGAGCGGCTGACGACCTTGGTCATCGACCCCTCGGCGCCGCACGCGCTGCACGTGGCAGGGGCGGGGTCGGAGATCTTCTGCAGCACGTCGATCATCTTTCCACAGCTCTGGCAGGAGTACTCGTAGATGGGCATGGTTCTCAGTGCCTCGTCAGGGTGTTGAGTCAGCGGGAGCCGGCCAGCAGCTGCTTGCGCAGTCCGTCCGCCAGTCCCAATCGCTCGAAGGCGCGGAAGACGAGCTCGGACGGGGCGCCGTGCTTGCGGGCAACGGCATCCGCCAGTTCGTGCAGGTCTCCGGCATCGTGCAGGACGTCGCCGACGAGCCGCTCCAGTTCCTTGCGGAGCGTGTCGGCGAACTTCTTCTGGATGCCCAGGTCGGTCAGGTACTTCTCGCGCCCGAGCAGGTCCAACCGGTGCGTCAGGTGGGGCGTGGCCAGGGCCTCGCGGCGGAAGCGCTCGCGCAGGGCCTCCACGTCCTCCGTCAGCGACAGGAGAGAGACCAGTCGCTGCAGCTCCGACGGGCTCAGGCCCAGGGCCCAGGCCACGCGGCCGGCGGCGCCCCGCTGGGTGGTGAAGCCGTCCAGCACCTGGCGGCGCTCCTTCTCCACCATCGCATCCATCAGCCCGTGGTCCCGGAGCACGTTCTCCAGATCCACCTGCGTCAGCTCGCCCCGCGCGCCATTGAAGCGCTGGGACAGGGCCCGCAGCAGCGCGAAGCGGTGGTCGGCGGCCTCCATGGCGGCCTCCACGATGGGCTTGCCGGTCAGGCGCGTCAGCTCCATGAAGGACGCGCGCGGCGCCTCCACGCGGGTGAAGCGGCCCCGGGGGCGCGGCAGGTCCCTGCGCGAGAGGGCGGGCTCCTCGGCGAAGTCGGCGGGCGAGCCCAGGGTGTCCTCCGTGGGGGCGCGCTTTCGCGGGGCGATGCGCTCCTTGACGGTGGCCTCCAGGTCCTCCTTCGCGGCCTTGCCGCCCTTCTTCCCGGCGGACGCGTCCGCGGCGGGCGGCGGGGCGAAGGTGAGGGGGGGCTCGGCGGGAGCCGGAGCGGGCGGTGGCGTCTTCTGATCGCGCACGTGCGCCAGCTCGCGGGCGACCTCGTAGAAGCCGCACGCCTGACGCTGTGCGGCCACGGAGGCCTGGGTGCCGTTGAGGATGTCCACGACGGCGAAGGGCCCCAGAGGGGACGCCTCGGGTTCGCCGTCCGTCAGTGCGCGGACGCGGAAATCATCAGCCTCGGCGAGGAGGGCCAGCGCCTCGCGGACCTCGGGTGCCGGGGCGGGTGCCTTCGCGCGCCGGCAGAAGTCCGAGACGGCAACCGCCACGGGGGTGGGGACGTCGTCGGGCTGTCGTCTTCTCTGCCAGGGACTGTTCATGAATGTCGCGGAAAAATGCTCGTTTACGAGGGCGGATGCCTCTATCTTCGCCCACAGACAGGTGTCAATGAGCCAGTCCGATTCCAATCTAAACAGCCTACGGCGAATGCAAGTCGCGGGGGCGAGCGGACGGGAGGGGAGGCGCTCCCCAGGGCCGCACGCCAGGCGTTGCGGGGAGGATGGGACCGGAGTATCAGGCCCGCCGCGTCCGGAGGCCAACACCTGCCGGTGACGTTTTCTTCTCCGGCGGGGCGCCTTTGTTGGGAAATGGCCGGGTCGCGAGAGTTGGCCGAATTGGTTACAACAAGAGCGGAGGGCGAGGCAGCGCGGGCCTCCACCCAAGTGCGCCCGAGGCATGGCGCGGACCCGCGGCGACTTTGAAGGGTTTTTTACATGAGCAACAGTCACAGCCATCACCACGACGACCCGGACAAGGACGAGGTGCTTGCCCGCTACATGGCCCAGCACGGCCTGAAGAGCACGCGGCAGCGCAGCCTCATCATCGACACGTTCTTCGCGGTGGGAGGCCACCTGTCGGTGGAGGAGCTGTGGAACAAGGTGCGTGAACAGGACACCAAGGTGTCCGTCGCCACCGTGTACCGGACCATGAAGCTGCTCAGCGAGTGCGGCCTGGCCCACGCGCGCAACTTCGGGGACGGGCAGACGCGCTACGAGGCGGCCGCGGGTCGCGACCACCATGACCACCTGGTCTGTACGCGCTGCGGCACCATCATCGAGTTCGAGAACGAGCGCATCGAGGCGCTCCAGGACGCCGTGGCCCGCAAGCACGGCTTCAAGGTGACGTCGCACAAGATGGAGCTGTACGGCCTGTGTCGTGACTGTCAGCGGGCCGGGCCGGCCGCCTCGGAGGCCTGATCGCCATGTCCCGCGTGCTGCTACGGGGTGCCGTCGTGGCGCTGGTGGCGCTGGCCGGCTGCCGGGGCACCCGGCCGGTGGACGCGGGGTACGCCTTCCTCAACGCGCTGGCGCTGCCGTCGGTCGGGCCCACGCCGCATGACGTGCGCGCGCTGGACGGGAAGGTGGTGCTCGTCTCGTTCTTCGCGACGTGGTGCTTCCCGTGCCTGGCGGAGATGCCCACGCTGGAGGCGCTCCAGAAGGACTACGGCCCCCGGGGCTTCCAGGTGGTGGCGGTGGGCATGGACCTGGAAGGGGAGAAGGTCCTGGCCCCTTTCGCGGACCACTATGCGCTGCGCTACCCGGTGCTGGTCGCGAACCAGGCGATGATTGAAGGCCACAGCGCCTTCGGGGCCATCCAGGGCCTGCCCACCACCGTGCTGTTGGACCGCCGGGGCCGGGCCGTGGCCGGCTGGCATGGCGTGGAATCCCACGCCGATATGGCGAAGGCCGTGGAGAAGCTCCTGGCCCAGCCCGAGTAGCTCCCCGGCATTGCTACAGGCCTGGAGCGGAAATCTTGCGGGGCAGGGGGCCACTGGTACGGTCCTCCGCGTTCATGACGGCGAGGCGAAAGTTCCTGTTGGTGGCGGTAGGGGTGGCTGCGGCCCTGAGCCTCGTGTCCGTCGTGGACGCGAAGGGCTTCCGCCGCTACCTCTCGCTCCGGCAGGACGTGGAGTCGGTGCAGGCCCGCAACCGCTCCCTGTCCGCTCAGAATGAGGCCCTGCGCAATGAGATTGCCGCATTGCGCAAGGACCCGGCCGCGCTGGAGCGCGCCGTGCGTGAGGAGCTCGGCTTCGTGAAGCCGGGCGAGCTCGTCTTCCACCTGGAGTCCCCATGACGTCGCTTCCCGAGTTTCCGTCTCCCGGAAGGTTGCTGCGTCTCGCGGTCCGGTCCATTCCCGCCGCGGCCTCGCTCGCCACGTTCATCCACCTGGCGCGCGGCGGCTTCCGGGGGCTGAACACCCTGGGGTGGACCGAGGCGGCCCTGGTGGGCTGCCTCCTGGTGGGCATCGCCGTGGCCGCCTGGCGCCGGGCCATGCGTGGCGCGGTGGGCGCCGTCGTCGATCTGCGCGATGACCTGGACCTGGGCGGCACGCTCCTCTCCGCGGCCTTCGTCGTGGTGGCCATTGGCGGCGGGGACTTGTTCCCCATCGTCTACCTGCTGATGGCGTTCCTGGTGGCCTTCCTGCCGCGCAACGCGGGCCTCACGCTGCTGGGCGTGGCGCTGGTGTACGACGCGCTGGTGACCCTGGGCGGTCCGGTGCCCAACGCCACGGGCTACCTGACGCACGCGGCCTTCCTGGCCCTGTTCTCCGGCCTCTACCACCTGGTGCTGGCGGCACGCATCGCCGCCGCGCGCCGGGCGGAGAGCGACGCGGTGCAAAAGCGCATCCGCGAGGTGGAGGAGCGGGCGCGCACCTTCCGGCTGGTGTCGTCCGGTACGCAGGACAGCTTCAGCGGGATGAGCTCGGACGAGAAGTGGCTGGTGGCCTCGGTGAAGGAGATCGAAGGCGCCGTGCAGGCCGCGCTCGAAATCGCGGAGACGGGGCTGCGCACGTACACCTGCGCCGCGTTCCTGCTCACGTCGGATGACCGGAGCCTCAAGCTGTACGACTGCCGCTCCGGCTCCGAGCGCGTGCAGCGCGAGCGCTTCAACGCGGGTGAGGGCATCATCGGCGGCGTGCTCAAGCGCCGCGCCCCGGTGCGGATGAACTCGCCGAACGGGCTCAAGGGCGTGACGCACTACGAGGGCAGCGGCCCCGCGGTGCAGGCGCTGCTCGCGGTGCCCATCCTGGAGGCCAGTGGCCTGGTGCGCGGCGTGCTGGTGGCGGACCGGCTGGCGAACGAGCCCTTCAGCGACCAGGACGAAAAGCTGCTCTCCACCATTGCCGGCGAGGTGCTGCGCTCCATCGAGGTGGAGCGGGTGATGAGCTACATCCGCAAGACACGCGACGAGAAGGACCGGTTCTTCCGCGCCATCGAGGAGCTCAACCGCGCGGGCAGCCCCGACCAGGTGTTCGTGGCCGTGCTGGAGAGCACCCGGCAGCTGGCGGGCCTGGACTTCTGCGCGGTGACGCTGGTGTCCGAGGTCGACGGCAAGCGCATGCACCGCGTGGTGCGCATGTCCGGCGTGACGGCGCAGGGCCAGGCGCTGTCCGGCCAGAGCTTCGAGGACAACAACGGGCTGGTGGCCAACGTGGTCCGCTACGGGGCGCCGCTGCCGGGCCGCGACATCAAGGCCATGGACCGGCAGATCATCTTCGACGACGAGACGCAGATTCGCGGCCTGGGGGCGCTGAAGATCTTCCCGCTGGTGGCGGGGGACCGCATCCTGGGCACGCTGGTGGCCGGCTCGCGCAAGAAGGCCGCGTTCGAGCAGGACGTGCTGCGGATGATTGAGGTCATCGCCATCCAGGCCGCTCAGGCGGTGCTGCGCGCGCAGCTCTACGAGCAGATGGAGCGCATGGCCACCACGGACGGCCTCACCGGCCTGTACAACCACCGCACCTTCCAGGCGAAGGCGGACGAGGTGCTGGCCCAGTCCCGGCGCTACCAGCGCAAGTTCTCGCTCATTCTCACGGACGTGGACCACTTCAAGAGCGTCAACGACACCTACGGCCACCCGACGGGCGACCAGGTGCTCAAGGGCGTGGCCCGCATCATCAAGACGATGGCGCGCGATACGGACATCGTCGCCCGCTACGGCGGCGAGGAGTTCGTCATCATCATGCCGGAGACGGATGCCAAGGGCGCCTTCACCATCTCCGAGCGCATCCGCGAGGCCGTGAAGGCGGAGACCTTCCAGACGGAGATGGGGCCGCTGAAGATCACCATGTCGCTGGGCATCGCCACCTTCCCCGACAGCGCCATGGAGAAGCAGCAGCTCATCGACCTGGCCGACCAGTGCCTCTACCACTCGAAGCGCAACGGCCGGAACCAGTCCGTCACCGTGGACATCATGCAGGGGGGGCGCAAGCAGCTGAAGGCGGCGAACGCGTCCTGAGTCCTTGATGCAGCCGGGGGCCGCCCATGACGCGCGGCCCCCGGGCGTTGCCTTCAGCGGATTACAGCGAGCGCAGGAACGCCAGCAGCGCGTTGCGGTCCGCGCTGTTCATGTTGGCGAAGTTGTTGCGCGCCGCCAGGCCCTCGCCGCCGTGCCAGAGGATGGCCTCGGCCAGATTGCGAGCGCGGCCGTCGTGCAGGTAGGCCTCGCCGCCGCTGACGCCCGCGGTCAGGCCGATGCCCCAGAGCGGGGGCGTGCGCCACTCCGCGCCGGTGGCCTGACCGTCCGGCAGGTTGTCCGCCAACCCCGCGCCCATGTCGTGCAGCAGCAGGTCCGTGTAGGGGCGGATCGTCTGGCCGCGCAGCTCCGCGTGCGGGTGGAACTCGCTGGTCGTCAGGGTGGCCACGTGGCACAGCGCGCAGCCCGCGTTGTTGAACAGCGTCTCACCGCGCAGCGCCGTGGCGTCGCTCAGGTCGCGGCGCGCCGGCACGCCTAGCAGGGAGATGTAGCGCGTGAGCTTGTCCAGCTCCGTGTTGTCCAGCTCGGTGCTGGTGCCGGTGCAACCCTGCTGCGACGGGCCGCAGTCCAGCGACGGGAACACGGAGGTGGTGACGCCGATGTCGCTGTTGAGGGCCTCGGCCACCTGGTGGCGGACCGTGGCGGTGCTGGCCTTCCAGCCGAAGCGGCCCAGGCGCGTCACGCCCGTCTGCGGGTCGCGCACCGGGTGCATGCGGCCGGAGATGCCGTCACCGTTGCTGTCGTTGGGGTCCGCCAGCGCGGCGATGGCCGACTCGGGGATGGCCTCCAGCAGGCCCATGCCCACCAGCTGCGGGGTGATGCGCGCCGAGTAGTTCGTGGGCGTGTTGTTGGTGAAGCCGTAGTTGGGCCGGCGCAGCTCGAACCGGGTGCCGTCCCCGTAGGTGCCGGAGCTGACGGTCCACCCGGTGATGCGGGCCTCGCCCTCGGGCGTGCCGCTGGTGCGGCGCGGCTGCAGCCGGTAGCCAAGGAACGGGTCGGCGGCGCCATTGGCCTGACCCACCTTCACCACGTAGCTCGTCAACGTCGTGTTGTTGCCCGGAGGCAGGGCGCGGCCATTCTGCACGTGGCAGGCGACGCAGGACGGGGCGACGTAGTTTGGGCCCAGCTTGCCCTGGTGCTGCGTGAGCGCGGGGTTCCCCGGCTCGGAGTGGCTGCCATCACCGAAGTGCGTGTGGTGGATGCGGCGGCCTTCCACGAAGGGCTGCGCGCTGACCGGCGCCAGGTTGTTGGCCATCTGCAGGAAGCGGTTGTCGGGTTCGTTGGACTGCGGCGAGCTCAGCGTGGTGCGGCCACCGCTCCAGCCCGCCTGCGGCATGGGGATGGAGTCCCGGATGGAACCCGTGACGTCGAAGGGCACCACGCCGCCCGAGCCGACCATGTAGAGGTACGTGGTGGCGTAGTAGTTGAAACGGCCTTCCACCGGTTGACGAAGGAAGACGCCCACCTCCAGCTCCATTCGGTCGCCCACGCGGATGGCGCGGCCTTCCTTGGCGTTGAAGTTGACGCTGGACGTGAAGTGACGGTCGTTCACCGGGGTGAACTGGGCGTTGTGGAAGTACTCCGCCACGGTGCCGAGCCCGCGGAAGAAGGCGCGGAAGTCAGGGCGCTCGTAGGGATAGACGGTGTGCAGGTTCACCGTGATGCGGTTGCCGCCCTTGGCGACCTCGTCGACGATCTCGATGTAGTGCGTGCGCGCCTGGAAGTAGAGGGGCAGGTAGTGGTCGTACGCCTGGAACATGTCCTCGCGCGCGTGGCGATCCCGGACCCGGTCGCCCACGCGGGTGATGATGGCGGAGGCCGTCTCCTGGACCGTGGCGGGCTCCAGCGGCGTGGACGTGGTGTACAGCGGGACGATGGGGCCCATGGGGGGCGTGCCCGCGTCCGTGGGCGGCGGCGGCGTGCCCGCGTCCGTGCCTGCATCCGGCGGGGGCGGAGGCGGGTTCGTGTCGGAGTGCGTGTAGCGCGTCCACGCCGTGTCACGGGCGCAGTTGCAGGACACGTCCCAGTACGTGAAGGCGTAGTCGATGGTTTCGCCCGCGGACAGGCCGGTCACCGTGTACTGGTTCCGGCCGTTGACGATGCCCATTCGATAGTTGAGCTGCCCCTGATTGTTGCGGACGTAGTGGATGTCCGCCCAGGCGTTGGTGTCGACGTAGAAGACGGCGGACGAGCCCGACGGCGTGACTCCAAAGGTGGCTGCGAACGCGTCGCCCACCAAGAGGGTTGCGACCAGTACGACAACGGCCATTCCTGCTGCTCTGTTGTCCATCGTTGTCCTCTCCAAGCGAACCACTCCGGGCGCGGATTGGGGAGATTCTCCATCGTCCGAAGGAAGTCCGATTCTGAGGCACGAGAGCGCGAATTCCTATGGAGTTCGTTAATTCGTACTAATCCTGTCGGGTCCGAGACGGAGTCTGGCAGGGCCTTCCTCGGTTGACGCGATGGGCCCGTTGTGGCGCGACGCGGAGCGTCGTGGATGGCGGAATCCGTTGCTCCTTCGCTGCGGGCATGGTGGATGCGAGGCAGGAGGGTGACCCTGGTACCGCTGGCGGTGACGACGAGCACGAAGGTGGACGCGGCGCTGGTGCGCGAGGCGCGGGCCGTGGCGGCGCGGTGGGGTGTGCCCTTCCTGGCTCGGCGCGCGAAGGAGAGCGTGGCGCCGTGGCTGGGGACGAAGGCGGCGGCGCTCTTGGTGGTGGGCGGTGACGGCGTGACGCTGTGGGACGCGGAGGGGTCGTTCGGGTTCCACGCGGGCATGGCGCACCTGCGGCGGATGCGGCTGCGGGCGGGGGAGCCGGATGCCTTCGTTCGGGTGGCGGAGCTTCGCGCCGGGGACTCGGTGCTGGACTGCACGCTGGGGCTGGCGCAGGACGCGATGGTGGCGTCGCTGGCGGTGGGGCCCTCGGGGCGCGTGGTGGGGCTGGAGCGGAGCCTGGCGCTGGGGGTGGTGGCGGGGGAGGGGCTGCGGCGCTATGCGCTGGGCGAGGACTCAGGGCCCATCGAAGTGGTGCACGCGGATGCGCGCGAGTACCTGAAGACGTTGCCGTCGCGCGCGTTCGACGTTGTCTTCTTCGATCCGATGTTCGCGAAGCCGCGCAAGTCACAGCCGGCGTTCGACATGCTGCGCCGCTTCGCGGAGCACGCGCCGCTGACGCAGGCGACGCTGGAGGAAGCCCGGCGCGTGGCGCGGCGGTGGGTGGTGGTGAAGGGCGCGAAGTACACGGACGACCTTCGCAAGCTGGGCCTGGAGGACGAGCCCGGCTCGCGCTTCACCGACGTCATCTGGGGCCGCGTGGGGCCCTCCGTCGAGCCGTGAGGGCCGTTATCACGGCTGCGCGGTGGTGCCTCCCATTCGCGGCGTCCACAACAGGCCCAGGTCCAAGGGGAGGACCTCGAACGGCTCCGCGTTCACGGTGACGTTCCCCGTGAACAACTGGCTCCGGACCCAGCTCGTGGTCCCACGCCGGTAGACCTCCAGGGACTGGCGCACGGGGTCGATGAGCCACATGCTCGCAACGCCTTCGCGGAAGTACAGCGGCATCTTTCGGACCCGGTCCAGGCTTCGCGTGGAGGGGGACAGGACTTCGCACAGCCAATCTGGCGCAGTGCTGATCCAGGGCAGCTCGGGGTCTGGGGGCTCTGGCAGCCTCTCGCGGCGCCACCCGGCCATGTCGGGCACCACCACATCGCGAGCCAGATGGAGTTCAGGTTCCACCAGGAACCACCAGCTCCCAGGCCCCTCATGTGAGAGTTCGAAGGCATGCGCGAGGAGGCTCGTCAGCCGGGCGGCAGCGCGCAGGTGCCCGTAGGCGGGCCTGGGCGAGGCGTACAGCGAGTCATCGACGATTTCTCCGACCCAGCCGACCGGAAGCTGCTCGATGTCCTCGTAGGTCGCTGGTTTCCGATTCTTGCCCCTGCTCATGCCCACACCTCGCCGTGAATGGAACCTGTGAGGTCCTCAAGGTAGCACCCGACCTCCAGGGGTGACTACCTGACAGGTTCCCATCCTACGGGAGGGTCTGACACGTCGTATGAGGCCTACTCGTTCCCTGCGCCCTTCGGAGGGCCTTCGCTGCCCATCGGGGACAGCCGGGCGGACAGGGCTCCGGCCTGCTCGTGGGCCATCTTGTCCCGCGGTGAGCGGTAGTACTGCATGGGCGAATGGTGCAGGAAGTTCGACACCCGGCTCGTGTACAGACAGGCGTACTGCTCCACCTGGTAGCCAAAGCGGCTGTTCTCGTTGCCTTCCTTGAAGAGCAGGCCCCAGTACGGATTGAAGCCTTCCTCCACGTCCTGCTCGAGCGTGTCCGCGACCTCGTTGGCCTCTTTCAAGGCCCGCCGCATCCGGTCCAGCTCCGCCTTCGTCTGCTTGCGGAGTTCCTCCACGCCCAGCCGCTCGTCCGGTGCCAGCTGTTCTCGCTCCAGCCGCCGATCCAGGATGTTGAGCAGCGTCTTGTGGTGGTTCACCTCGTCGTCCAGGCGCTCGCGGAGCACCTCCACCTGCGACAGCGTTCCAATCTCCTCCTGCCGCGTCGCCGTGTACGTGATTTCGTCCTCAATCTCCTGGACCACCATGCACGTGCGCCACAGCGACGACTTCTTCGACTTCAGGATGTCGCCGTAGATGTGGTCGCCCACGTACAGGATGTTCTCGCCCCGGAAGCCCGTCAGCTCCTCGAAGCGCGCCAGGTTGCCGCCCGAGTACACCTTGCCGCGCTCCAGCGAAGTGGCCTCGCCCACCACGCGGCCCTCCTCCGTGGAGGCATCCAGCTCCAGGAAGGGGTGCGAGTCGGTGAAGAAGCCCGGCTTGCCCGCCGACGTCACCACCACGTCGAAGTAGTTCCTCCAGCTCGGGTACTCCGCGAGCTGCCCGTCCAGGAGGTACTTCATCACCGCGTCCGTGTAGTCCCACGCGGAGTTCGTCAGCAGGAACAGCCGCTTCCCACCCGAGCGCAGCTTGTGCAACGCCGGCCCCAGCTCCGGGTCCAGGAACACGTAGCGCGCCAGGTCCTTGCGCACCTCGCGCTTGAGCGAGTTGTCCCGGTGCACCGTGTCGATGGCCTCCCGGATGTCGTCGTACAGCTTGCCGTACTGGACCGTGTGCCCCAGCGACTCCAGCAACTCGATGATGCCCGCGAACAGGCACGTCTCCGGCAGCGCGAACAACGTGTCGTTCCACGCGAACTGCGGGTTGCGCAGCCGCACGCGCTTGTTCCGGTACAGCTCGCGCGAGATCTCGCGCTTCAGCGGGCGCAGCCCGTGGTACGCGCGGCCCACGTGGCCGAAGCGGTCCATCTTCAGGATGTTGCCGTTGACGCGGTCCACCGCCAGCCCGCGCATCACGAAGTGATGGTCGTACAGCAGCCCGCCCACCACCGGCGGATAGCCGTACTCACTCACCAGCTTCGCCAGCGTCATGTCGAACGACAGCTGCTCCAGCCGGCGCATGTGATAGATGGCCAACGTGTAATCCATGTCGAAGCCGAACAGCTCGACACTGGCCATGCGCAGGTTGCGGTTGACGAAGATGTCCCGCGCCCGCTGCACCACCACCCGGCGCTCGCGGGGGGACGTGAGCAGCCGCGTGAGCTCCTCGTCGGCGAGCAGACCATCGGCTCGCTGCGCGGCGTCCTCGGCGCGGGCTCGATTGAGGGGAGAACGGAAGCTCCCGTGAAGCGGGTCCGACGCGGGCCCACCCGGGATGGGACGGAACGGGGAAAGTGATGGTGCCAAGGGACTCAGACACATAACACGCGTGTGGGTGGCCCGGCTCTTACCTTGCGGGGTTTGGAGCCGGCATGGCACGCTTCGGGGTCTGCGATGCGCTCGCCCACCCGACGACAGCCCTCGGAGGCCCCCGAGGCGGTTCAAGCTCGCCTGTCCGCCCGGATCGCCGCGCTCGAAGATCGGGTTCGCCGCCTGGAGGCCCGGTTGCGTCTGAAAGTCGCCGCCACCGAGCCCGCCGCGCGAAGAACCGCCCAGCGTGCGGCCGAGCGTCCGGCCCGGGCCCGTCCCCGCTGCCCGGGGTGCACGCTGGAGCTGCCGCGTGGCCGCCGCGGTGAGTCGTGCGTGTGGTGTGGTTTCGTCTTTTCCGCCGTCATGCGGCGACGTCCGGCGCGAAAGAAGCGATGACCGCCACGTACCGGCTGACGGGCAAGGTGGAAGGCGGGGAGCTGGCCGAGCTGTATCAGGGCATCGAGCTTCCCGGCATCCCCGTGGTGGTGAAGCTCTTCCACCCCAGGACGTCCGATCCGGCCTACGCCCATGACCTGGCGGAGACGACGCGGCTGCTCCAGCCCGTGCGGCACCCGGGCATCCTCCACGTCGTGGACCTGGGCGTCATCCGCCAGCGCCTGGCCGTGGTCCGCGAGGACGTGGACGGCTTCACCCTGGGCACCGCGCTCCAGCGCCTGCACTCCAAGGACGTGGTGCTGCCGCCCACCGTGGCGCTCCACATCATCATCCAGCTCCTGGAGGCCCTGCATCAGGCGCACGAGGCGGGCGTGGTGCACGGCGCCATCACCCCGGGCAACGTGGTGCTGTCGCATGACGGCCTGCCCGCGGTGTGCGACTTCGGCGCGCTGCGCGCCCTCATGGCCGTGCCCCAGCTGCGCAAGTCGTTTGGCCACCGGGGCCGCGGCACGTACCGCGCGCCGGAGGTCACGCGGGGCGAGCCGCACTCCGCGCAGTCGGACATCTACTCGCTCGGCGCCATCGCCTACGAGCTGCTCACCCAGCGTGAGCCCGTGGTGCCCGGCAGCGGCGGGGTGTCCACGCGGCGCAGCGAGGCGTTGCCGCCGCCCAGCCGCGTGGACCGGCGCATCAATTCACGGTTGGACCCGATCATCCTCCGCGCACTGGAGCCTACGCCCCAGCGCCGCTTCCGCTCCTGTGGCGAGTTCGCCACGTCGCTTCGCAATCAGCTCACGGCCAGCGGCGGCATGCCCTCGGCGGACGACGTCCGCCGCTTCGTGCGGGAGCTGTTCCCCAACGAGATGAGCCTCGTCAGCTCGGGGCCCCCGCCGTTCAAGGAGCCCTTCACGCTGGAGCCCATCTCCGGCGCGGAGATGGACGACCTGCGCGCGGAGGAGCTCGAGAAGTCCGTGGTTCAGCGAGCCCCATACAGCCGCGCGCTGACCGAGGACGAGGCCAACGCGGAGACGCAGCAGGCCTCCGAGCCCGCGTTCGAGGAGTACCGCCCGGAGTTGTACGAGCGGGACGTGGCGGACGTGGCCACGCGGGTGCGGGCACCCTCGCGCGCGTCCGCCTCCGACTCCACCTCCGCGCCAGGAGAGGACACCGGGCCCGCTCCCGCCGGACCGCTGGAGCAGGGGTGGGAAGCGCCGCCCGGCGCGGCTCCGCCGAAGCCTCGCCGCCAGCAGTCGTCGGTGGGGGGAGGGAGCGGCCACACCCGCATCGGGAGAAACCCGCGCCTCAAGGTCGTGGAGGACTTCTCCGCGCCCGAGCCGTCCGCGGATGACGAGGGCTCGGTCTCCGTCTCCGCGCCAGGTCGCCGCGGCGCCCGGATCCGCCGCGCCCCCGTGGAGGCCAAGGGGCCCAAGACGATTCCGGACGTGTTGCCCGCGGTGCAGCCAGCCTCGGCGCGAGCGCGTGACGACATCGCGATGCCGCCGTCCGATCCGGCGTTGCCTTCGACGTCCGACGTGCACCGGCGCCTGGTGAGCGCGGAGCAGCGGTTGTCCGTGGCCCAGCACCGATATGGACGCCGGTTGGGCATCGCGGCGGCCATCGCCGGGGTGGGGTTGGTCACCTTCCTGGTGGCCGCGTGGCAGCTCGGTGGTGATTCCGCACCCGCGCCGGAGGAGGCCCCGCGGGAGGCGCAGGTCGAGGCCACCCCCGTGGGCCCACCGCCCGCCATGCCCATCGCGCCGCCGTCGCCGCCGGTGCCGGCGCGTCCGCCGCCGCCCGCTCCAGAAGCCGCGTCGCGAGGGGGCGAGGAGGATGCGGCCCCCGAGCCGAAGCCTCCCCCGAAGTCTCAGCGCGCGTATGTCACCATCACCACCAATGTGCCGGCGAGCGTCTACGTCGACGGCACGCGGCTGAGCCGTCGTACGCCCCTCAACCGATACCCCGTCAAGGCGGGCACCCGGCGCATCAAGCTGGTGTCCGTCGCCACCGGTGAGCCCAAGGAGCTGGACCTGCGCATCAAGCGGGGGCAGCACCTCAAGGTCCTGGTGGACTCGTTCACGTCTCCGAGGCGGTGACCATGGACCCGACCCGCATCTTCGTCGTCGAGGATCAACCCCAGCTCCTGAAGAATCTGGTGAAGGTGCTGGCCACCTTCCCCGAACTGGAGGTGGTCGGTACTTCCCAGGAAGGGGAGGCCGCGGTGGAGGACATCGTCCAACTCCGCCCCCAGCTCGTCCTCCTGGACCTGGAGTTGCCCGGCATCAACGGCATCCAGGTGACCCAGCGGGTGAAGCGCCGCGCCCCGGAGGTGGAGATCCTCATCCTCACGTCCTTCGACGACGAGACGAAGGTGTATGAGGCCATCCAGGCCGGGGCCTCCGGCTACCTGGTGAAGCGGGTGGGACCGGAGAAGATCCGCTCCGGCATCCAGGAGGTGATGGAGGGCGGGACCGTCTTGGAGCCCATCATCGCCAAGCGCTTCTGGAACTACTTTCAGTCCGTTCAGGCGAAGTCCACCCAGGCGGAGAAGAAGCCGGAGAACCCCTGGTCGCTCACGCCGCTGGAGTTCGAGGTGCTGCGCTACGTGGCCAAGGGCCTGTCCAACGCCGAGGTGGGGCACGTGATGACGCTGGAGCGGCGGACGGTGCGCACGCACCTGTCGCATATCTACCGGAAGATGGGCGTCAACTCTCACGTGGAGGCCGTGGTGATGGCCTTGCGTGCGGGTGTCGTGGATCTATAGCCACGCTCTGGTTAGGTTCGGGGTCCTATGTCCAAGGCTTCCCCGAGCAAAGTACCCACTCGCGTGGCGGACCCCGCACTCGAGTCCCTGTTCGACGTCCACGAGGCCACGCTTCCCAACGGCCTCCAGGTGCGGCTGCTCGCCAACCACCAGGCGCCTGTCGTCAGTCTCTACACCGTGTTCCAGGTCGGCAGCCGCAACGAGCGGCCCGGCATCACCGGCATCAGCCACCTGTTCGAGCACATGATGTTCAACGGGGCGAAGAAGTACGGCCCCAAGATGTTCGACAAGACGCTGGAGTCCAACGGCGGCCGCTCGAACGCGTACACGTCCACCGACCTGACGGTGTACTACGACGACTTCTCCGCCGACGCGCTAGAGACGGTGCTGGACCTGGAGTCGGACCGGATGCGCTCGCTGCGCATCTCCCAGGCGACGCTCACCAGCGAGCGCGAGGTGGTGAAGGAAGAGCGCCGCGTCCGCGTGGACAACGACATCTTCGGCCTCATGGACGAGGAGCTGGGCACGCTCGTCTACAAGGCGCATCCCTACCGCTGGCCTGTCATTGGATGGATGGCGGACATCGAGGCCATCCGCCGCGAGGACTGCCAGGACTACTTCCGCACCTACTACGCGCCCAACAACGCGGTGCTCTACATCGTCGGGGCCATCGACCCGAAGAAGACGCTGGCGCTGGTACGCAAATACTACGGGAACATCCCCAAGGGCCCCGCGCCCGCGGCGGTGCTCAACTCGGAGCCCGAGCAGAAGGGCGAGCGCCGCGCCGAGGTCCGCCACCCCGCACAGTCCCCCGCGCTGATGCTGGGCTTCCGGGGGCCGGCCGCGCGCGATGACGACACCTTCGTGCTGGACGTCATCCAGTACGTGCTGACGAAGGGGGAGGGGAGCCGGCTGATCCGCTCGCTGGTGTACGAGCAGAAGCTGGCCGTGTCGCTGATGCTCGACTGGAGCTGGCGCATCGACCCGGGCACCATCCTCTTCTACCTGGCCCTGAAGCCGGACTCCGACCCGAAGAAGGTGGAGGCCGCGCTGTACGCCGAACTGGAGAAGATCGCGCGCGAGGGCATCACCGAGCGCGAGCTGCAGAAGGCGCAGAACAACCTGCGCTCGGACCACCTGCGCGAGCTGGCCACGAACAGCGGCCGGGCGCATGCCCTGGGCCACTACGAGGCGTTGCTCGGCGACTGGCGCCGGTTGCTGACGCTGCCCTCCACCTACGCCTCCATCACCAACGACCAGGTCAAGGCTGTGGCCGCGAAGTACTTCGCGCCCGAGCGCCGCTCCGTGGTGACGCTGGTTCCCGCGCCCACCGAAGCCTGAGCCCGGTCCGTACAAGGAAACCTCCCGATATGGCTTCTCGCAAGAGCCCCTCCCGAAAGTCCCCCGCACGTCCGGCGAAGCGCGCCGGCGGCAAGGCCCCCGTCGCTCGCAAGGCTTCGCCGAAGCGCGGCGCGGCCCGCGCCACGACGAGCGCCCTCACGCTTCCCACGCTGCACGAAAGCACCACGTCCAGTGGCCTGAAGGTCATCGCCGCCGAGCGCGGCCCCCTGCCCATGGTGTCCGTGCGGCTGGTGATTCGCGCGGGCAGCGCCACCGACCCGGATGGCAAGCACGGCCTGGCGGACTTCACCGCCCGGCTGCTGCGCCGGGGCACCCGCCGGCTGAACGCGCAGGCCATCGACGAAGCGGTGGAGTTCGTCGGTGCCAGCCTGGGCGTGGGTGTGAGTGAAGACACGCTGTCGGTGGCCCTCACCACGCCGTCCGAGCACTTCGCGCAGATGCTCGACATCCTGGGCCAGTTGGTGCGCGAGCCCACGTTCCCGCAGTCCGAAGTGGACGATGCGCGCGAGCGCGAGCTGGCGCAGTTCGCCAATGACCTGGACGACCCGTCCATCATCGCCGACCGCGCCATGGTCCGCGCGCTCTGGGGCAACCACCCCTACGGCCACGACGTGGGCGGTTCGTCGAAGACCGTGAAGACCTTCACGCGCGATGACGTGGTGCGCTTCCACCAGGAGCGCATGGGCCCCAAGGTGTCCATGCTCATCGTGGTGGGCGCGGTGGACCCGCAGCGTGTGGCTGCCGCGGCGGAAGACGCCTTCGCTGATTGGACGGGCGGGCCGGATGCGCCCGTGGCCATTCCCGCGCCGGAGCGCATTGCCCTGGGTGGGCGGGTCATCATCGTGGACAAGCCGGACCAGACGCAGTCGCAGGTGCGGCTGGGCGGCCCCGGCATGCGCATGGGCCACGAGGACTATTTCCCCGCCACGGCGATGAACATCGCCCTGGGCGGTGGGTTCACCTCGCGCCTGATGAACGAGATTCGCGTCAACCGCGGCCTCACGTACGGCGTCAGCTCGTGGTTCGACTCGATGAACGCGGCCGGCGTCTTCGCGCTGTCCACCTTCACGAAGACGGAGTCCACGCGCGAAATCATCGACGTGGCGCTGGCGGAGATTGGCGGCGTCCGGGAGAAGGGGCTCAAGCCCCGCGAGCTGGCGGATGCCCAGGCCTACCTCGCCGGCCTGTACCCGCTGCGGACGGAGACGAACGAGTCCATTGCCGGAAGCATCGCCGAGGCCCGCCTGCACGGGCTGGGGGATGACTGGGTGGAGCGGTTCCGGGACCGGCTGCGCGCGGTGACGCCGAAGCAAGTCGTGGCCGCCGCCAAGAAGTACTGCTTCGCGCAGGCGCCCGCCGTGGTGGTGCTGGGCAAGGCGGACGTGGTGAAGAAGCAGCTCAAGGGCCTGGGCCCCATCACCGTGGTGCCGGCGTCGGAGTACGAGTGACGGACGTCCGCATCCTCTTCGAGGGCGGCGGCGTGCTCGTCGTGGACAAGCCGCCCGGGATGCTCGTCATTCCCGGGCGCGAAGGCGGCCCCTCGCTGCGGGAGTTGCTGGAGACGCAGCGGCGCCAGAAAATCTTCGTGGTGCACCGGTTGGATCGGGACACCTCGGGGGCCCTCGTGTTCGCACTCGACGCCGCGGTGCACCGGGCCCTGTCGGGCGCCTTCGAGACGGGGAAGGTGCGCAAGCGCTACGTGGCGCTGGTGGAGGGCCGGGTCGAAGCGCCGCACATGGTGGATGCGCCCCTGGTGGCGGGCAGGAAGGGGCGCATGCGGGTGGCTCGGCCTGGGGATACGGAAGCCAAGGCCTCGCGCACCCGCGTGCGGCCCGTGGAGACCTTCGAGCGTGCGTCCCTGGTGGAGGCCGAGCCGCTCACGGGGCGGACGCACCAGATTCGCGTGCACCTGCTGTCCCTGGGGCACCCGCTGCTGGTGGACCATCAGTACGGCCGCGAGGCGCCGCTGACGGAGAAGGACCTGGGCGGGGAAGGGGACTCGGTGGTGCTGTCACGCACGCCGCTTCATGCCGCGCGTGTGGGGTGGCCTGCCCTGGCAGGGGTCGAGGCACGCGCCGTGGAGGCGCCCGTGCCCGAGGACATGGCCCGTGCCCGCGAGTTGCTGCGGGCGTCCGTCACTTCACTTTGAAGCGCAGGGCCGGTTCACGGTTCGAACCTCATTCCCAGGTACATCGCGAGCCCGCCGAGCTGACTGTCCAGCCAGGGCGTGTGCACCGGCGCCCAGGCGCCTCGCGCCTCCGCCAACGCGCTCCAGCGGCCGAAGCGATGGGCCGCTTGGAGGGAGACGAAGCCCATGCCGGAGACCCTGCTCTCTTTCACTTCGCCCTGGAGTTCGCTGGAGAGGTAGTGGTGGAAGGGGACGGGACCGGCGCCTGCCCGCCCGTGGAGGGAGAACGCGCCACGGCGGAAGAGCTCCGCGCGAGCGGAGAGCAGCAGGGGCAAGGCCAGCACCTGCGAGCGGACCGCTCCGAGCGCCTCGACCGGGCCACCGTACATGGCGGTGCGGGCTCCGACTTCCAGCTCCGCCGCGATGCGGTGCCTCCACCAAGGCGTGAGGACCGAGACGCCCACTCCGCCCGATGGACCCGTGTTGGCGCTACTCGCGATGACGCCTCCCGCGAGCAGGAAGAACGAACTCCGCCAGGTGTCGACCGCCTCGGATGCGGGCGCGGTGACGGGCGTGGACCGCACGGTGACGCCGGCCTCGGTGTGTGATGCGTGCGCCTGGTCCCGGTGGCGGACGCGCACCTTCACCCGCCTGGCTCCGGAAGCGGGAACGACGCGAACACGCAGCACGTCCTGGGCATTGGCTCCGACGTCGGCCGAGTGGGGCGCATCTTCCGTCGGAAGCTCCTGTGCTGGCGGAGTGGAGCTGCTTCTCGCGGGTGCCGTCCGCGTTGCTGCATCTGACGGAGGCCCCGTCGTCCGCGGGGCCTCGGAGGTCGGGGCCACCACCGCTGATGTCGGCATGTCCTCATGGGGAAGGGCGACCGCCGCGCCTTCCGCCACCACGTCGACGTCACTGGCGTGCAGGGGCGCTTCGCCCGCCATCAGTAGCCAGCCTCCCTCCACCGAGGGCAGGGAAGGCGGCGTGAGTGCCGCGGCCAGCGGCGAGTCCGGCGGCGGGTCCAGTGGAACGGCTGCATCAGTGCGAAGCGTCCCTCGCGTGGCCAGCACTCGCGCCTGCCGGACGCCAGGAGGGACTTCGACAGGCACGCGGGCCTGTCCCCGGGCGTTCGCTCGAACAGGGCCGAAGCGACGATTCGCGACCTCCACCTCGACGTGCGCGCCCGCCGCCGTGGCGACATCGAGCTCCATGAGTCCCACCAGCGGCAGCCGCACCACCGTCACCGGGGGCGGCGCGTCCGCGGTGGGAGCGTCCGTCCAGAAGAGGAGGACGGCCACCTGGGGATAACGAACGGAAGGAGGCCGCCACTGGAAGAGGCGGACCGCACCACGCTCCACGCGGTTCGAGTCGAAGGTGCCCGTGGATGCCGCGGCGTGGAGGGTTCCCGTGCCGGCGGGGACCCGGACCTTCAACGTCACCGGGGCATCGGTGCCGAGCACGATGCGCTCGGGCGACCAGGACACGGTGACGTCAGGTGTGGCCGCCAACCCCGCCACCGGCATGGCGAGGACCATCAGGAGGGGCAGCGCGCGCAGTGTCATCGTCCGTGCCCCTCCTGATGAATGTGCGGCCCTGGTCAATCCTCCGACGCGGGGGGCGGCTCGGCGCCGTCAGCGGGCGCCGGCTCGGCGCTGTCACTGACGGGCAGGGGCTTGTCCGCGGGTCCGGTCACCTGCCGGTTGGGCGGGTTGAAGACCGGCTTCTCCACCGGGCCGCCACCACGGCCGTGCACCAGCGTCTTGGTGTCGGTGCGGAAGGTGATGTCCACCTTGTCGCCGCGAACGGCCGACACGTAACCCGTGCCGAAGGTGGGATGCTGGATGACCTGATCCACCTTGTACGTGTCCTTCGGGCTGTAGCGGGGCGCGTTGGCGACATCCTTTCCAGCGAGCTGCTCCTCGAAGGAGATGATGACCTTCTCCGCCTTCGCGGACGCGCTCGAGCTGCTGCTGGAGGACGAGCGCGGGGTGCGGGTGGTGCTGGACGAGGGGCGATCCGTCGCACCGGGCGCCGCGCGATAGGCGTGGTCTCCGCCACACGTGTTGCAGCGCACCCGAGCAATCTTCGTTCCCACCATCGCCAGGATGGTGTGCGCGAGGGTGAGCTTGCAGCGGGTACAAAGCGCATCCACCTCGCCGCCGACCTTATGAGTTGCCATGTTCGTTCGTCTGTTTCTCTGCCCGGCAGGGGACGCCGCCGGGCATGGGAGTAAAGGGGCGCGGAACATAACGGCATCGCTTCCAAGGGAGGAAGTGTCTTCGTCGCTTGCCTCCCCGGGCCTTGTGCCGGCCTCCGGGCCGCCATAAAGAGTAGCCCCGAACGCATGACCACGCAGACCCCCAGCAAGCCGGCACGCGAGCCCGGGCCCATCACCCAGGCCGTCACGAGCTTTGGCCAGGGCCTCATCGACATTGTCAGCACCCTGGGCGGAATCATCACCATGGGGCTGGCCGTGTTCCGCTGGAGCGTGCGGCGCCCCTTCCGGCTGGTCAACCTCTTCGCCCAGTTGGACTTCGTGGGCGTGGGGTCCATCTTCATCGTATCGCTCACCGGCACGTTCACCGGCATGGTCTTCGCGCTACAGACGTCCACCGCCTTTCAGCTCTTCGACGCGGAGAGCCTGGTGGGCCCCACGGTGGCGCTGACGCTCACCCGCGAGCTGGCGGCCGTGTTCTCCGCGCTGATGGTGACCATGCGCGCAGGCTCCGCCATGTGCACCGAGCTGGGCACCATGCGCGTCACCGAGCAGGTGGACGCGCTGGAGACCATGGCCGTCAACCCGGTGCAGTACCTGTTGGTTCCCCGGGTGCTGGCCGGCCTCTTCATGGTGCCGGCGCTCACCATGCTCTTCAACACCATGGGCATGGGCGGGGCCTACGTGGTGGCCGTCGGGGGCCTGGGCATCTCCCCCGGGACCTTCCTCTCCCGGACGCAGCAGTGGCTGGCGCCCGAGGACATCTTCCAGGGCCTGCTCAAGGGCGCCGTGTTCGGCCTGTCGGTGTCCCTCATCTGCTGCTTCAAGGGCTTCAACGCCTCGGGCGGCGCCAAGGGCGTGGGGCAGGCCACCACGGAGGCGATGGTGGCCAGCGCCCTGTCCATCTTCATCCTCGACTTCATCCTGGGCGTCCTCTTCTTCTGATGTCGCCCCCGGCTTCCAACGCTCCGGCGTCCGGCACGCCGATGATCCAGGTGGTCGACCTGCACAAGACATTCGGCGACCACAAGGTGCTCACCGGCATCAACCTCACCGTGCCAGCCGGCAGCACCTGCGTCATCCTGGGCGGCTCCGGCTCCGGCAAGACGGTGCTGATGAAGCACATGATTGGCCTGCTCAAGCCGGACCGCGGCCAGGTCATCATCGACGGGGAGGACATCGTCCCCATGGGCGTCGAGGCGCTCCAGAAGGTGCGCAACAAGTTCGGCATGGTGTTCCAGGCCGCCGCGCTGTTCGACTCGATGACCGTCTTCGAGAACGTGGCCTTCCCGCTGCGGGAGCACACGAAGGATCCGGAGGACGTCATCCGCCAGAAGGTCCGCGCGCGGTTGGACCTGATGGGTCTGAAGAAGGAGGTCGAGGACCGGTTCCCCGCGGACCTGTCCGGCGGCATGCGCAAGCGGGTGGGCCTGGCGCGGGCCATCGTCATGGACCCGAAGGTGGTGCTCTACGACGAACCGACCACCGGCCTGGACCCCATCACCACGGACTATGTGGACGAGATGATCCTGGCCGCCCAGAAGGAGCTGGGCGTCACCAGCGTGGTCATCAGCCATGACATCTCCTCCGCCTTCAACGTGGCGGACCAGATTGCCTTCCTCTCCAAGGGCGTCATCGTGGCCAGCGGTTCGCCGGAGCAGCTCCGCGAGGCGGATCACCCCGCGGTGAAGGTGTTCCTGGAGACCTGGTTCGGGAAGAACTGACCGGGGCTCGGAGCGGCGGGAGGGCGGGGGGCCCCCTAGGAAAATGTGGCACTCAGGATGCAAAACGTTAGAGTCGCGCCGGCCGGTCGCTCTCGGAGTCACAACAGGTGAAGAAGCTCGTCACGCCCTTCCGTGTGGGCCTGCTGGTCATCGCGGCGGGGGCTTTTTTCGTCACCTTCGTCCTGTTCGCTCGCAAAGGTGGTTTGAGCGACAGCGAATCCACGAGGGTGTGGGCCTATTTCCGGGATGCGTCCGGCCTCGCCGTGCGTGGGCGCGTGCAGATCGCCGGTATCCCGGTGGGCGAAATCGACGACATCTCGCTCGAGGGGACGCGGGCGAAGGTCTGGTTGAAGATCCGCAACGACGTGGACCTGCGCGAGGACGCCGTCGTCACCAAGCGCTCCGAATCGCTGCTGGGTGACTACCTGCTGGACCTGAACCCCGGCACGGAGGGCGCCCCCAGCCTGGAGTCGGGTGGGCAGATCCGGCGCGTCGTCGACACCCAGGGCATGGAGGCCGTCTTCGAGTCGCTGTCGCAGATCACCGCCGACATCCAGGAAGTGACGGGGGCGCTGCGGGAAGTGCTCGGCGGTGAGCGTGGTGCGGGGTCGCTCCAGCGCATCGTGGAGAACCTGGTGCGGCTGTCGGACTCCGTGGATGCCACGGTCCGGCGCAACGCGGACCGCCTGGACACCATCGTCGGCAACGTCGAGGCCATCTCCGCGGACGTGCGCGGCATCACCCAGGGCAACCAGGCGGAAATCACCCGCATCATCGACAACATCGAGTTCATCACCCGCGACGTGCGCCAGGTGCTCGGCAGCGTGAAGAACATCGTGGGCACGGGTGAAGGCGACGTGAAGGAGACCGTCGCCAGCCTCAAGGAGACGCTCAAGAAGCTGGACGGCACGCTGGGCAACCTGGAGGAGATCACCCGCAAGGTGAAGGACGGGGAGGGCGCCGCCGGCGTGCTGCTGGCGGACGAGGCGGTGGGCCGCGAGCTCCGCGAGACGGTGCAGGACGTGTCGCGCTTCACGTCCCGCCTGACCGACCTCCAGGCGGAGATTGGCATCCAGAGCACCTACCTGGCCGCGCAGGGAAATTCGAAGAACGTCTTCTCCGTGCGGCTCATCCCCAAGCCGGACAAGTACTACCTGCTGGAGCTGGTGGACGACCCCCGCGGCAGCGTGACGACGGAGGTGTTGCAGACGAACCCGCCATCCGAGGGCGACCCCGTCGTTCAGACGCGGAAGGTGACCAAGGAGAGCCTCAAGGTCAGCGCGCAGTTCGCCAAGCGCTGGTACTTCACCACCCTGCGCGTGGGCCTCATCGAGTCCACCGGCGGCGTGGGCGCCGACCTCCACTTCTTCAACGACGCGCTCCGGTTCCAGGTGGACGCCTTCAACTTCGCGGACGACGAGCTGCGCTACCCCCGCCTGCGCGCCAGCCTGCGCGCCCAGCCCCTCGATCACCTCTATTTGATCGCCGGCATGGACGACATGCTCAACGCCCAGCAGCGGGACCTGGCGACGCGGCGCCTGGTGGCGGGCCGCGACTTCTTTGTGGGCGGCGGCCTCTTCTTCACGGACGATGATCTGAAGGCCATCCTCACCTTGACAGGCATTCCGACGCCCTGAACCCACCGCTCGGTGCTTGACGGAAAACGGGAAACGACGTACCCGGCATGGGCACGGGGCCCAGGGGAGCGCCGTGCCTGATTTCACGGCATCTCCCCCCAGGAAGCTCGCATGTCCCTGCTCGTCGTCGGCTCCGTTGCCCTGGACTCAGTGGAAACCCCCTTCGGCCAGAAGGAGGACATCCTCGGGGGCTCGGCCACCTACTTCTCTACGTCGGCCTCGTTCTTCAGCCCCGCGCGTGTCGTGGCGGTGGTGGGCGAGGACTTCCCCGAAGGGCACCTCAACTTCCTTCGCGGGCGGGGAATCGACCTGGAGGGCCTCACCCGGGAGACGGGCCGCACCTTCCGCTGGAAGGGCCGCTACAGCTACGAGCTGAACGAGGCGCAGACGCTGGACACCCAGCTCAACGTCTTCCAGGCCTTCTCCCCGAAGCTGCCGGAGTCCTACCGGGACACGCCCTACGTCTTCCTGGGCAACATCCACCCGGAGCTCCAGGCGCAGGTGCTGGACCAGGTGAAGGCGCCGAAGTTGGTGGCCGCCGACACCATGAACTTCTGGATCAAGGGCAGCCGGGCCGCGCTGCTCAAGACGCTCTCCCGCGTCAACCTCCTGTTCGTCAATGACGCGGAGGCCCGTCAGCTGGCCGGCGAGCACAACGTGGTGAAGGCCGCTCGCGCCATCATGGCCATGGGCCCGCAGCGCGTGGTCATCAAGCGCGGTGAGTACGGCGCGCTCCTCTTCGAGGCCGAGCACATCTTCGCGTGCCCCGCCTTCCCCCTGGCCGAGGTCTTCGACCCCACCGGCGCGGGGGACACCTTCGCCGGCGGCTTCATGGGCGCCCTGGCCACCTCCAGTGGCGTGTTGGACCAGGCGCTGCTGCGCCGCGCCATGGTGATGGGCAGCGTCATGGCCTCCTTCACGGTGGAGAAGTTCAGCCTGGAGCGCCTGCGCGAGGTGACGCGGCCGGAGATCCACGCCCGCTTCGCCGAGTTCCGGAAGCTGACCCACTTCGACGACCTGGGCTCCCTGGAGCGATGAGGGCGCGGGCCGGGGTGGGACGCCCCACCACCCTTGAGCTTGACTGTGGAATCAGGCCGTCCCTAGGCTGTGGATTCGGGTGACGGAAGAAGGTTCCGGGTTGAGCGAAAACCGAAAGTCCACGCGGATTCCCACCCAGCTTCGGTGCTGGTGCGAGGGTGACAACGTCACGCTCTACGCGCGAATCTCGAATTTGAGCGAAGGAGGACTGTTCCTCCGCACGAGCACGCCCCTGGCACGAGGGGCGCGTACGGTGGTGAAGCTGTCTCCCGCGGGCCACCAGGACATCCAGGCCCAGGCCACGGTGGTGTGGCTTCGGGAGGCGGAGGAGCGAGCGCTTCCGGCGGGCATGGGGTTGCGTTTCGAGTCCCTGGACAGCGATACCCTGGGACGGCTTCGCCAGATGATTTCGCAGCAGCAGCAGAACCAGGTGAAGGCCGGCTGGGCGGGTTGAGCCCACGCCACCGGACCGAGGCCCCGCATGCGTATCGCCGTCATCTCCGACATCCACTCCAACATCGAGGCGCTCACCGAGGTGCTCCGCGTCGCCGAGCACCAGAAGGTGGACCGGTTCGTCTCGCTGGGGGACATCGTCGGTTACGGGGCGTCGCCCAACCCGTGTTGTGAGCTGGTGCGCTCGGTGGCGGAGGTGACGCTCCTGGGCAACCACGACGCGGCGGTGGCGGGGCGGATGGACTACTCGTACTACTACGACGCCGCCCGGCACGCGCTGGACTGGTCCGCCAACGTCCTCACGGACGAGAACATGGCCTGGCTGCGCAGCCTCCCGTACACGTACCGGATTGGCGACGTGGGCTTCTGCCATGGTTCGCCCATCGACCCGAAGGCATACGAGTACATCTTCGCGCTGGAGCAGGCCCGGGAGCTGACGCCCTATGTGGCGGAGCTGCCGGAGGTGACGTTCATCGGCCACAGCCACCTGTGCCGCGCCTTCGCCATTGGCAATGGCGAGGTGAACGACGTGGTGGCCCAGAAGTTCGGCATCCGCCGGGGCTACAAGTACATCATCTCCGTGGGCAGCGTGGGCCAGCCGCGCGACTATGACAACCGGGCGTGCTTCGTCATCTGCGACACGGACGCGCGCACGGTGGAATACGTCCGCGTCGAGTACGACATCGAGACGTCGGCGCAGAAGATCTTCGATGCGGACCTGGCGCTGAACTTCGGCAAGCGCCTGTTCCTGGGCGTCTGAGGCGCGCTTCCGGGGCACAAAAGGGGGACAGGCGCGGGGAAATGACATAAACCCGTGTCCGTGCGCACCCTGGTCCTCCGAGCGTCCCTCAGGCCCCTCGTGGGCGTCGTCTCCGCAGTGCTGCTCACGCTGGCGCCCACCGCCTGCCGCCGCGAGCCTCCCGCCCCTTCCGCTGAGTACGAAGAGGCCGCCCGCCGCTTCCGCGAGCTGTATGCGCAGAAGCTGGATGAGGCCTTCCTGGATCCACAGGTGGGAGAAATCGAGGCGCAGCTCCAGCGCGTCCCCGCGGACAGCCTGGACGCCGAGGGCGCGCGCGAGTTGCTCCAGCGCATCAAGGACGGACGGCAGCGGATGGCGGCGGCCGCCAACGAGCGGGACGAGGCCGTGGCCAGCGCGCGGGAACTGCCGCCGGGCTCCTACACCGCGCCGTCCATCGAGGAGCAGGCGCCTCCCGCGGCTCCGGTGGAAGCGCCGGATGCCGGGTCTCCGGACGCCGGTGCCGGCGGTGGCCCCCAGGCTGGCACGGCCGCGTCCGAGCTGGTGGCGGGCTTCCGGGGGTGCTTCCAGCGGGGCACCCCCATCGATGTGCAGGGACGGGGCATGCGGGAGACCTGGCAGCTCGCCGACCGCACCGCCTGCCGCCTGGAATACCCCCAGCATCAGGATTCATTCCTCCTGATTGAAGAGGGGAAGGTCCTCACGCTGTTACCCAAGAGTGCCGTGCAGACCGTCCCCGTCACTCCCGACGGCGGTCCGGCACCCGCGACCGACGCCGGTCGCTAGAACCGATTCGCCGATATGAACGACCAGACTTTCATGAAGTTGATGCAGGTGTTGCCCAAGTCCGCGCTCTCCACCGTGGTGGGGATGGCCACGCGACTGCCCGTGCCCGCACCGGTGCATCAGGCCGCCATGCGCGCCTTCGCCAAGGCCTACAACGTGGACATGGAGGAGGCCGAGCACTCCTTCGAGCACTACCCGACCTTCGCCCAGTTCTTCACCCGGGGCCTGAAGCCCGGCCTGCGTCCGGTGGACGCGGGGGAGAAGGTGGTGGTGTCCCCGGTGGATGGCCGCGTGTCCCAGGTGGGCTATTCGGACTACGGGCGCTGCCTGCAGGCCAAGGGCATCGAGTACACGGTGGACGAGCTGCTGGGGGATTCCGAGGCCGCCAAGCCCTTCCACGGCGGTGCCTGGACGACCATCTACCTGTCGCCGCGCGACTACCACCGCATCCACGCGCCGCTGGGCGGCACCATCACCGGGTACGCGTACATCCCCGGTGAGTTCTGGCCGGTGAACCCCGCGTCGGTGAAGAACAAGCAGTCCCTGTTCTGCGTCAACGAGCGGCTGGTGACGTACCTGGACACCGTGGCGGGCAAGTGCGCGGTGGTGAAGGTGGGCGCCACCTGCGTGTCGCGCATCAAGGCGGCCTACGACGAGGTGACGACGCACACCGGGCAGCCCGGCAAGGTGCACCGCTACGGCGCGGCCATGCCGGTGGAGAAGGGTGGGGAGCTGGGCCGCTTCGAGATGGGCTCCACCGTCATCCTCCTGTTCGAGCCCAAGCGCGTCACCTGGGACGACAGCCTCCAGGAGGAAGCGGTGGTTCGGCTGGGCAAGCGAATCGGAGTCATCACGTGAGTCAGAAGGTCGCGGGCGTCAAGGGCATGAACGATCTCCTCCCTGGGGAGATCGAAATCTGGCAGCACGTGGAGGCGCAGGCCCGCGAGCTGTTCGGCCGCTTCGGCTACGGTGAGATCCGCACGCCCATGGTGGAGGACACCGCGCTGTTCGTGCGCAGCGTGGGCGAGGAGACCGACATCGTCGGGAAGGAGATGTACACCTTCAACGACAAGGCGGACCGCAGCCTGTCCCTGCGCCCGGAAGGCACCGCGCCCGCGGCGCGCGCGTACATCGAGCACTCCATCGCCAATCAGGAGCCGCTCACGCGCTGGTTCTACGCGGGGCCCATGTTCCGCTACGAGCGGATGAAGACGGGCCGCTACCGCCAGTTCTATCAAATCGGCGCGGAGGCCTACGGCGCGAAGGAAGGCGCCCAGGACGTCGAGATGATGGACATGGTGGTGCAGTTCCTGGAGCGGCTGGGGCTCAAGGACATCACCCTGAACATCAACTCGCTGGGGGACGAGGCCTGCCGGCCCACGTACCACGGGAAGTTGGTGGAGTACCTCCAGGCCCACCGCGAGGAGCTCTGCGGGGACTGCCAGAAGCGCATGGAGAAGAACCCCCTGCGCGTCCTGGACTGCAAGAACGAGAAGTGCCAGGCCATCGCCGCGGCCGGCCCCAACGTGCTGGAGTCCCTGTGCGAGCCCTGTCGCGCGCACTTCGACGACGTGCAGCGGAAGCTGACGGCGCTGGGCATCCGGCACGTCGTGAATCCGCGCATGGTGCGGGGGTTGGACTACTACACGCGCACCGTCTTCGAGTTCATCGCCTCTCACCCCGCGCTGGGCACCGCCAGCACCGTGGGCGCCGGTGGCCGCTACGACAAGCTGGTGAAGAGCCTGGGCGGGCCGGACGCGCCCGCGGTGGGCTTCGCCTGTGGCCTGGACCGGCTGGTGCTGCTGCTCAAGGAGAGCGGCCAGCAGTTCACCGTGCGGCCGGACGTCTTCGTCGCGGTGGCGGACGCGGGCTCGCACGATGCCGCCCTGGTGCTGGCCAGCCGCCTGCGCCGCGAGGGACTGCGCGTGGAGTTCGATACCCGCGGAGGCAGCCTCAAGAGCCAGATGAAGCGCGCGGACAAGAGCAGCGCGGAATTCACCCTGGTGCTGGGCGAGGCCGAGCGCACGAGCGGTCAGGCGAAGCTGAAGCCCATGGCCGGAGGCGAGCCCATCCCCGTCGCGCTCGACGAGGTCGCCAAGGTGGTGCGGGAGCGTCAGGCTGTTCCGGCATAGCGTTCTGTGGGGTTGAGAGCGGCATTCCTGGCGAATCTTGCCAGGTTTGAGAAACTGAGGTAGGCGCGTAACCCCTGATAAACGTTGGGCTATTGGGCCGGTGGGAACTCGCGGACGCAGGTCGGGTCGGCTAGACTGACCTGCGATGCCACGCGACACTTCCACTCCCGTTGTGCCTCCGGCCCTGAGCTGGGTCCCCGTCCACGGGGACAGCATGTGGCCGTCGCTGCGCTCGGGCGACCATGCCGGCGTGGAGCCGCTGGAGGGGGCTCCGCGACCGGGTGACGTCCTGCTGGCGCGCTTCGACCATGCCCTGGTGCTGCACCGGCTGCGGCGGTGGGAGGCCGGGGCGGTGGCGCTGCGAGGCGACAACTCACCCCAGGACGATGCACCGCTGGAGCCGTCACGGGTGCTGGGGCGGGTGCGGCGCGTCCGCCGGGGCGGTGTCGTCCTGGAGGCGGGGTGGGACCGGGGGCCCCGGTGGCTGGGGCGGCTGCGGGTGGCCGTGAAGTGGCGCCTGGCTGCGTTGCTGGGCCGGGGAGGTGCGCGATGAGCACGGACTTCGCGGCGGACCATGCGCCGCGCTGGCGCGAGGGCGTCTCCGGCCAGCGCTTCGGCTCGGACTTCATCGTCCTGGATGCCGAGGGCAACACCCTGCGTGGGCTCAACGGAACGGCCATTGAAATCTGGGAGCTGTGCGACGGGACGCGCACGGCGCGGGCCCTGGTGGAGCAGGTGGCTCAGCGTCACGGATGGGACGTGGAGCAGGTGCTGACCGACACGCTCAAGTTCTTCTCGGAGCTGACCCGGCTGGGGCTCATCGACGAGCTCGAGGAGGCGCGGTGATGCGGACGCGTTTGGCGCTCCTGGCGGGTGCGGTGATGCTGGCCTCGTGCACGGAAGGCGTGGCGCCCTATGCCCCGGTTCATGCGCCCCCGGCGCAGGGGCCGGTGGCGCCGACGGACGTGTTGCCCCCGCGCGAGGGTTCGGAGGCCCGGCCGCCGCCCGCGCCGGTGGAGGAGCCGGAAGTGCCTCCGCCGCCCGTGGTTCCGCGGGGCTCGGCCACCGTGGTTGACCTGGGAGAGGGGCGCCGCGGCTTGCTGTCCGTGGCGCAGGTGGACGTGGACCTGACGGTGAGCGGCGTGCGTGGCCGGCACACGGTGTCAGTGGAGTTCGTGCCGCCTTCCGGGCTGCCGTATGAGCGGCGGTCGGCGGAAGTGGATTCACGCGTGGACGAGTCGCGCACGGTGCGCTTCTCCCTGCCCGTGGCAGGCACCGCCGTGGCGACGTCCGGCATGAGCGGGACGTGGCAGGCCCGGTTCTTCCTCGATGGGGCGCCGCTGACGGCGGCTTCCTTCACCCTGGATCCGTGAGGGCTCCTTTCATCATGCGTCCATTCTCCGCCTCCCTCGTCGCCGCCGCCGCGCTCCTGGCGCCTTCGCTGGGGTGGGCGCAGGCGATGACCCCGACCGCCGTCTTGACCACGCAGCCGCAGGGTGGGGACACCCGCGCGCGGGTGGTGATGGACGAGGCCTCCGAGCTGACGGTCGATGTCCGCAACAACACCTCCAGTGGATCGCCGCTCTTCCGGCGCATCAACGAGGTGTGGTTCGCGCTGCCCAGCGGCTACATCCCGCTCGCGTCCATCCCGCCCCCGGGATGGACGGTGGACTACATCGCCAATGAGCGGTGGGTCATCTTCTACAATCAGGACTCCTGCAACGGCAGCGGCGACTACGGTCTGGGCCAGAACGAGTCGGCCCGGTTCGTCCTTCGCGTGGTTCCGCCGACGTCGAACAACGATCAGAACAATGAGCGCTTCGTCGCGGGTCAGACGTTCGCCCGGGACACGTGCGCGGGGGGCGACTTCACCACGTCGGTGACGACCTCGGCTGCGAGCTGGAGTCGCTCCGGCCTGTACACCACGGTGGACGTGCGTCCTCGGGTGATGGGGGTTGGCGGCGACATCGACGCGCGGATGGTGGTGGAGAACCGGACGGGGACGAACCACAACAACACCACGGTTGAGGGACCCTCCACGGGCGCGGGCGCCGTCACCTTCCAGGTGGTGGACACCGAGCCGACGCCGTTCCGCATGAACATCGCCAGCCGGAACGCGGGCGTCTATTCCGCGCGAGTGCGGACGGGCTCGGCCGGAACGCTGGTGGCGCGGGTGCGGGGCGTCAGCGGGAACGGCAACACCGTGTCGCCCGCGATGGACGCGCGGATGGTCAACGTGGGGGCGCTCCCGGTGGCCATGGACGTGGACACCGACGACGCGTTCAACAACGAGACTGTGCGCGTGCGGCTCACGGTGACCAACCCGTCCTCGACGGACACGTTCCTGAACGTGACGCCGCGCGCGCCCGTGTTCCAGGGAACGGCGGCCGCGTCGCTCGTGTCGGGGCCTGGGACCGCGAGCGTTCCCCGGCTGGACCCGGGCGCCTCCGCGCACTTCGTCTGGACGTACCAGCTCACGGGAGCCCCGTTCGCGAACTACCGGTTCCGGGGGCAGGTGGATGCCACGCGCAACGGCGCCTCCGTGACGTCGAACCTGGTGGACTCGAACCAGGGGCGCATCGTGCAGCACCGCGTGCGGACGAACATCAGCGCGGTGGCCGCCAACTCCACGAACCGGTCCGTCATCTACACCATCCAGAACCGGGGCCCCATGCCGCTGCATGAGGTCCGGCTGCTGCGGCCCGCGCTCAACTACTTCACCGTCGGCGGCGTGCTGCAGACGCCCTCCGGGTGGCGCATGGCGTCCAACAGCGCCACCACGGGCATCACCTGGGAGTCGACGGACGCCACGGGCATCCCGGTCAACGGCGAGCGCTCCTTCACGGTGGTGTATTCCAACTTCGGGGCGGGCGCGTCTCTGTCCGGGCCCACCACGTTCCGTCATCGCTTCCACCTCATCGATGACTACGGCGGGCCGCAGATTCGCATCGACACCCCGATGACGCTGGTGCAGGGCACCGTTCCCGACGTCAACCGCCTCACGGGCGTGGCGCGCGATGGCAGCGTGACGCTCACCTGGGACAATCCGGCGGTGCACGGGGGCGTGCTGATTCTTCGCGCGGAGGGCGCGCCGCCGAACCTCTCTCCGACGCAGGGGCTGACCTACGCGGTGGGGGCCAATCTGGGCAACGCCCAGGTGGTGTACGCGGACGACGTGGGCGCTACCACGACGTTCACCGATACGTCCGTCACCAACGGCACCACGTACTACTACCGCGTCTTCAACTCGGATGAGCTGCGGTGGTACTCGCCGGGCAACCAGCCGACGTCGCAGGCCCTGGTGGCCACGCCTCGGGCTCGCGTGGGCGCGGCGCCGCTGTGGTGCTACTCGGTGGGCCTGAATGCCTCGCAGCAGCCCATCACCGAGCTGGGCACGGGCATCTTCAGCGCCTTCAACGACTCCGTCGTCGCCAACCTCACGCAGGTCACCAACCCGTCGGCGGATGGCGCGGAGCGGTGGCGGCCTCGCCCGCTGGCGGGCCTCATTGGCAGCCGCTTCCCGGTGGTGCCGCTGCATGGCCTGTCCGGGCAGTACATCCTCGTGGGTGACCAGGGTGGGGTGGCCAGCGCGCTCAACGCCGCCACCGGCCAGTTGTTGTGGCGCTGGGACAATGGTGGCCAGCCCATTGGCACCATCCAGTCGTTCCCCGTCACCCAGCTCTTCGACTACGCGAATGCCGCATACCGGGCCGCGCACCCCAACCGCGACCTCGTCTTCTTCGCCACGCGGCTGGCGGACGCTTCGCGCAACCGGGTGGTGGCCCTGAATGCCGCCACCGGCGCGCTGGTCTGGAGCTACCAGCCTGGGAATCTGGGCATGGTGGCGGGCGGCATGGTGGTGGACTACACCACCAACCGGCTCTTCGTGGCGACGCGCGCGCACGCGGGCTCGCCGAACACGCTTCGCGTGCTGAACACGCTGACGGGTCAGGTGCTGGCCCAGCTCCCGGTGGGCGACGTGGAGCTGAGCCTGGTTCGCAACGCGTACAGCAACCTGATTCTCGTGACGGACAGCGATGGCTTCGTGCACGGCGTGGACGCCGCCTCGGCGCAGCTCGTGTGGAGTCTGCCAGTCACCACGCGCCCGGCGCCGAACACGCCTGCCTTCACCAGCTTCGTGCGGCCCCAGGGCTCGGGCTTCGTGGCCAGTCTCGCGGCCGGCCGGGTGGCGCTGTACGACGTCTCGGGGCCCGCCCAGTCGCCGCCGGTGCTCCGGTGGAGCACGCCGATCGCGTCTCCCTCTGGCTCCTTCTCCTTCAATCGGAATGGCGTCGTGCGCCTCTACGTTGGCAGCTCCGACGGACAGGTCCACCAACTGGAGCTGCTGGATGGCTCCGACTCCGGTCAGGTCTCGATTGGGGGTGCGCAGCGCATCGGAACTCCCACCATCGACCACACGGTGAGCCGCCTCCACGTGGGCTCCGAAGATGGCCGCATCTGCGCGTTCCCCGTCCCTTTCCCTTGAATGAAGAACGTCCCTTCTTCCTCGCTCGCACTCCTCATGACTTCGGACGCCTTCCAGACGACGCCCCCTCCTGACGCCGGCCCTGTCTATGAGGCGCCGGCCATTCTCTGGGAGCAGCCCTTCGTGGCACTGGCGCAGATTTCCCAGTGCAACATCCCCGGTGAGTCGGAGTGCATTCCCTGAGCCTTCCGCCGGAAGGCCCCTCGGCGGACGCGGCCCTCTGTCTGCGAATCGCCGGTTGGACGGGAGTTGTGGAAGTCGGCGATGCGGGCCTGCGAGACTCGCTCCGGCGCATGTTCTCCCGGTTCGTGGTGTCCCCAAGGCGACAGGGCAGTGAGGTGGCTCGGCTCGTGGCCGTGGCCCCCGCCCAGGCGCGTCCTGCTCCCGTCATTCGCGAGCTGCCACGGGTCCTCCGCGCGGAGGACGGCGCGCTGCGCCTGGCCGGCGAGGACTACGACGCGGCGCTTTCCGCTGACGGCCTCCAGGCCCACGTGGAGGGGCAGGGGCGGTTTCCCGTGGAGACGGTGCTGAAGGTGATGCTTGCCCGGGCGCTGGCCCGGCGTGGCGGGCTGCTGGTGCATGGCGTGGCGGTAGCGCACCAGGGCCGGGCCGCGCTCTTCACGGGGCACTCGGGGGCGGGGAAGAGCACGCTGGGGGCCTTGTGGGCGCAGGCGGGCGGGCAGGTGTTGTCCGATGAGTTGGTGGCTGTGTGGCCGGAGCCCGGCCAGGGCTGGCGGGCGGCGGGGACTCCGTGGAACGTGGGGCAATCCGCCGAGGCGGCGCTGAGCGCGGTGGGGACGCTGGCGTGGGACAGCGTGTCGCGGTGGGAGTTGCAGGCCGCTGGCGATGTCGGACGGATGCTGCTCGTCAATGCCCTGCTGCCCGAGGCGACGCCCGAGGGGCGAGGTGGGCTGCTTGGCGCGGCGGGACGGTTGCTGTCGGAGGTTTCGCCCGTGCGGTTGGTGTTCGCGCGTGATGCGTCCGCGGTGGCGGTGATTCAGGGAGCGTTGGCGAATGGGTGAGGGTGGAGCGCAGCGGCCACTGTTGACGGTGATTGCAGGGCCGACGGCGTCGGGGAAGACGGCGCTGGCGATTGCGCTGGCTCAGCGTGCTGGAGGCGAGATTGTCAGCGCGGACTCGCAGCAGGTGTACCGGCACTTCGATATCGGCACGGCGAAGCCCTCCTCGGAGGAGCTGGCCGCGGTGCCTCATCACCTGGTGTCCGCCGTGGACCCGATGGAGGCGTTCTCCGCTGTCGAGTACCAGCGCCGTGCGGACGCCGTCATCGCGGAGATTGCCGCACGCGGCCGGCCTGTCTTCGTCGTGGGCGGCACCGGGCTGTATTTGCGCGTGTTGCTTCACGGTGTGCTCGAGGCGCCCGGGGCCTTGCCGGAGTTGAGGGCGGAGCTGGAGGCGCTGGCGGCCGGTGAGGGGCGCGAGGCGGTGCATCGGAGGCTGGCGGAGGTGGACCCGGAGACGGCGGCGAAGCTTCCTCCGCAGGACCTGGTCCGCGTCATCCGGGCGCTGGAGATTCATGCGCAGACGGGCGTGCCCGCTTCGGCGTTCCGGAAGGCCCATGCCTTCGCGCCGGACCGTTATCCCTTCCAACTGTACGTTCTGGCGCCACCGCGCGACGTGCTGTACGGGCTCATCAACACGCGCACCCGGATGTTGTTCGAGCGCGGACTCGTCGAGGAGACCCGCGAGCTGCTGGCGCGGGGCTACGCCGATGCGGCGCCCATGCGCAGCGTGGGCTATGTGCAGGCGCGCGCCGTCGTTGAGGGGCGGATGACGCGCGAAGAGGCCATTCACGACACCGCGCAGGAGACGCGCCGCTACGCCAAGCGGCAGTTGACGTGGTTCCGGAAGGAGCCCGGTGCTGTCTTCCTGGCGCCCCCGTACGAGGCGGCGCTTCCGCTCGGCGGCTGTAGCTCACCCTGACGGCCCAGAGGCCGGGGCGGGCGGGGGACGGAGCGGCGTCAGCGAGCGTTGTCGGCCCCAACGCGGGGGCCCATGTTCGGCGATGGATGTGCCGGGTTCCTTTGCCGCCTGCCGACAGGCGGCTGACACGCGAGGCGGCTCGGCCTCCGAAGTGCACTCGCTTCGGGAGCAGTCACCATGGCCTTCACCGATGAACGCAAACCGGAAATCCTGACCCCTGACACGAGGACGAGGGGGAACTCGGCGGCCTGGGGTGGCCCCTTCATCATGGGGATTCTGATGACGCTGCTGGGGATTGTCGCGCTGGGGGCCGCCTTCTTCACCAGCCTGGTGTCGGCCATCCTCTTCGGCGCGATGCTGGCCGCGGCAGGCGTCATGGAAGTCATCTCCGCCTTCCGGACGCGCAAGGAGGGTGGGCCGTTCTGGCTGTACCTGCTCAGCGGCATCCTCTCCGTCGTCGTGGGTCTGTTCGTCCTCGTCTACCCGGCGGCGGGACTGGGCGCCATGACCCTGCTGCTGGCGGGCTACTTCTTCGCCAGCGGGCTCTTTCACGCCGTCACGTCGGTGATGGACCGCTATCCCCGGTGGGGCTGGGACTTCCTCTACGGCGCCGTGTCCATCTTCCTGGGCATCATCGTGATGCGGCAGTGGCCCATCTCCGCCGTCTGGCTGGTGGGCACGCTGGTGGGAATCGGCATCTTCTTCCGGGGCGTGGCGCTGATGGCGGGCGCCCTCACCGTGCGCAAGGTGCTCCGATCGGGCGGTCCGACGACGCCTGCCTCCATCTCCCACTGACGGGCAGGCGGCCAAGGGCACTGGCTCCCGTCCAGGGCGGACACATCCCACGTGTCCCCCTGGATTGGCGCTTGCCATGCCCCGCGCAGGCGCGGCAGCGTATGCGCCCTGCGACAATATGATCGACTACGACCCGCACCGTTGGTGGAGCTACTTCCATTACCTCCGCGGTTCCATGGTCCGCGAGATTGTGGCCCGGGTCCTCGTCTGTGTGTTGTGGGCCGTGGGGGTCACTGCGGTCCATCATCACACCAGGCCCTTGGACATCCCGGCCACGGTGCACACGCTGGCGGGCATCTCGCTCAGCTTGTTGCTCGTCTTCCGGACCAACGCCTCCTATGACCGCTTCTGGGAAGGCCGGAAGCTGTGGGGCGGTATCGTCAACGAGACGCGCAACCTGGCCCGTGCATCCAGCGTCTTCATGCGTCGGGACGCAGGGCTCTACGGCACGCTGCTGCGGTGGATCAGCGCTTTCCCCTATGCCGCCGCCGCGTCACTGCGGGGGGAGCGCGACCTGGGCCCCGTCGCCTCCGAGCTGCCGCGCGATGAAGCGGACGCCGTGCTGGGCAGCCAGCACGTCCCGCTCGCGGTATCGCAGAAGATGTCCGCCGTGCTCGATGAGGGCCGGCTGCGGGGCTACTACCCCGAATACGTCCAGATGCAGCTCGACCAGAACGTCCAACTGCTCATCGACTACATCGGCGGCTGCGAGCGCATCCACAAGACGCCCATCCCGTTCGCCTACATGATGCACCTGCGGCGAGCGCTGATCGTCTACTGCTACACGCTGCCGTTCGCGCTGGTGGATTCGTTCGGCTGGATAACGGTGCCGGCCACGTTCGTCGTCGCCTACGTCTTCTTCGGCATCGAGGAGATTGGCGTGGAGATCGAGGACCCGTTCGGCCACGACGACAACGACCTGCCGCTGGAGCGCATCTGCGAGACGGTCCGCGGCAACCTCAAGGCGCTCATGCCCGGGAGCGCCGAGGCCATTCACGCCCCGGTCTCCGTGGTCGCCATTCCCGGCGGTGGTCAGGACGCGTAGCGGTCCGCGGCCAGCTCGCGCGTGTCGTCCGCGGCGTGCGGCGCGGGCGCGGGCTCCATGACGGGAACTCGGCCGGTGAGGATGCGCAGCAGCCGGTCTGGGTCCACGGGCTTGGGCAGGAAGGCCTCCGCCCCCGCGTCCAGGGCCCGCTGCCGGACATGCGGCCGGTTGAGGCCACTCATCACCAGCACGCGGGTGTTTCGGGTGAGGGGATGCTGCTTCAGGCCCTCGGCCAGCCGCAGGCCGTCCACCCAATGCAGCACCACGTCCAGGAGGATGGCCGTGGGCGGCCGCCGGGCCACCGCGCAGAAGAGGGCCAGCTCGTCGGCGAAGGACACCACCGTGGCTCCGGTGCTCTCCAGCAGCGCCGTAAGCGCCTCGCGTGCGTCCGGGTCGTCATCCACGACGTAGTAGAGGTCCGGCTCCAACTCCGGCACCACCGAGGGCACCGGCTCCACCGTGGTGCGCAGCCAGGATCCCACCAGTTCCTTGAGCCCTTCCCAGCGCGCGGCTCCCAGGAGCGCGATGGGCGCGGGGCCGCTCAGGCCCAGCACTCCGCCGCCGAAGGTGCCACCCAGCGTCCGTCGCCCCTTCGCCCTGACGAAGGCCTCCGGCGCTCGAGGCCCCGCTCGGCGAAGCCAGGTCATCGTCCGGGCTCCCGCGGCGGCGTCCTCCAGCATCTCGCCCAGGCCTTCGCGCACGTAGCGGCGCTCCAGGAGGCTGGTGTCCAGCCCGCCGTCGAGCAGCGCCACCGCCGCGCGGCTGCACGAAGCCAGTGTCTCTGACAGTCCCACCTGGAGCGGGTGGCCGAAGGCCGCGGGCCCTACCGCGAGCTGCCCCGGCGCCACCAGCGTCCGGCCCGGTCCGTAGGGCAGGCGGGTGGTCTCCAGGGCCGCCAGCTCGAAGCCTTCCTCCACCAGTCCGTCACGCGCGGCCATCATCAGCACCTGGCACAGGTCCGCGGGCGTCACCGCCGGCCCGAAGGCCAGCGCGTACACCGAGTTGGCGCCAGGCAGCAGGAACAGGCCATCGACCGTTGGCAGGGGCGCAATCCACAGCCGGCCCACCGGAGCCAGCTCCAGCCGAGGCGAAGCGTGGCGCAGGCGGGCCTGCACCGCGGGGATGGTGGGGGCAGGGCGGAAGCCCTTGAAGAAGGCGTCACCCATCAGCGGCCCGGCGCCCGAGGCCAGCGCCACCGCATGGAAGCGATCGCCACTGCCCTGGGCGCGCACCACCAGCGAGCCCGCGCCGCGCACGGAGGCGGGCGCATCCGGCGCGGGGGCCTGCCGCTCCACGCGCTCGACGTTGCGGGGAAGGAAGCGGGCGCCCTGGGCGCTGGCCGCGGTGGCGAGCACATCCCGCACCTGCTCCAGGCCGCCCAGCCCCTGGGGCCAGCCGTCCACCACCCAGAGGCCACCGGGCGTGGAGGACAGCAGCTCGCGCCGGCCCTCGGCGATGATTTCAACGCCGCGCAGCTCATGGGTACGCCATTCGGAGGGGATGCGGCAGCCCAGCGCGGCTAGGCGTGAGCGGCATTCCGGCGTCAGCACCGCCGGCGGGGCGGTGCGCTCCTGTGTTCCTCCGGAGTAGACGCGGACGTCCAGCGCCAGCCCGCGAGCCCTCCCGTTGAAAAGGAGTGAGGCGGCAAGCCCCGCTCCGGCAATGCCGCCTCCCACCACCGCCACCCTCGAACCTGTCGCCAGTCTGTTCCCCAGCATCATCCGCGCCCTCGCTGCTGCCCCGCCGTTGCCTGCCTCACCTCGCCCCGTTCAGTGCCGCTGCGCCGGAGGCGAATTCGCGGGCCGGCCGAACACGACGACCCGATCCCGCCCCTCGCGCTTTGCCTCGTAGAGGGCCGCGTCCGCCGCCTTCATCAGCGACTCGGTGTCCTCGCGGGGCCCTTCGAAGGTATGGTCGGCGATGCCCACGCTCACGCTCAGTCCGAAGGGGGCAGGGCGGCCGTCGCTCTTCTGGACGCCGACGGCGCGCAGCCCGGTGCGGATGCGCTCGGCGAAGACGGCTGCTTCCAACGCCGTCTGGTGCGGCAGCAGCGCGACGAACTCGTCTCCACCGAAGCGGGCCGCGAAGTCCGACTCACGCAGCTCGTGCTTCAACTGGGTGGCCAGCGCGAGAATCGCCCGGTTGCCCACGTCATGGCCCATGCCGTCGTTGATGGCCTTGAGGTGGTCCAGGTCGATGATGACGACGCTCAGCGGGTACTGGTAGCGCTGGGCCCGGCGGAACTCTTCTTCCATCCGGATGCTCAGCGCCCGGAAGTTGGCCAGTCCCGTGAGGCCGTCCGTCTGCGCCAGGATCTGCAGCCGGCGCTGCTGCTCGCTCTGGCGCAGCGCCCGGTCGATTCGGGCCAGCAGCTCCCGCGCGCTGGCCGGCTTGTGGATGAAGTCCACGGCGCCCATCTCCAGGCAGCGCTCCAGCGTGGCCTCGTCCGCGTCGCCCGTCAGGAAGATGACGGGCACGGCTTCCGTGCGCGACTCGCGCTGGAGCATCTCGAGCACCGCGAGCCCGTCTCCGCTGGGAAGGAACCTGTCCAGGAGGATGAGGTCCGGGCGGTGCTCCCGCGCCAGCTCCAGCCCCTCATCCGAATCCGGAGCGGCGAGCACATCGAAGCGTACGGCGAGCAGGTCTACGAGGCTCTCGCGGACCTGTGCGTCATCTTCGATGATGAGCAGAAGGGACCGCTCGGAGGTCCGGCCGCGCCGTTCCATGCACCACTCCGCTTCACTCGGCTGCTGCGAAATGGCAGGCCGAAAGTCTCGGGTGCCACGCCCTGCCGTGTGCTCCCAACGCCCCTGCGCCCCACGCGCACCCGCCGCCGCCCGGTCCTGCAAGCACACCCCAACGCCCACAACCTTCACCCGAGACCTCCGGCTGCCAAGCCTGTCAGGCTCCGCGAGACGAGGCCTTTCCCCGTCATCCGTGAGCACGGTGCGGGAGCAAGCACCATGCCCTGCGGTGGGGGAGGGCAGTCAGAGTGTTTCCGGGCGGTTGCGCACCCTCTGCGTCGCCCTGTTGTACAGGGTCGGAAGACGTTGCAGCGCGCTGAGGGGCAAACCGGTAGATATTCCCGTGCGCGGGCGGACGCTCGATGGCCGCGCGACGGGGCGCTAGCGTCGGGTGCTGAACTGCATGCGGCGGCCGCCCATGGGGGGCATGACCGGCGGCGGAGCCTCGAGCCCGAACTGCCACCACGTGGGCTCGTACGGCTTCATCTTCAGGCGCTTGTCGTTCTGGAGCTGGGCGAGGCTGCCCTTGAGCTTCTCGTCCTTGGGGTTCTGCTCGACGCCCCGGGCGAGCACGCGCAGCGCGCCGTCCTTGTCCTTGTTCTGCATCAGGCACCAGGCATAGGCCGCCCAGACAATGGACTCCTTCTTGCCGCTCTTCGTGGCGGACTCGAACGCCTTCTTCATGGCGTCGAAGTCCTTGCGCTGGAAGTACAGGGCGCCTTCCATGGCCTTGGCCATGTAGTTGCGGCCGCTGCCCTTGGCGAAGGCGGCCTTGGCGCCCTCATGGTCCTTCACCATGTACTTCAGCATGCCAATCTGGGAGTGAAGCTCCGGACCGACCAGGAACTGCCACTTGTCGTAGACGAGCCCCTGTTCCAGCGTCTTCACCGCCCGGTCCACCCGCGACTGGGCGTCCTTCTGGCTGGTGGGCTGGGACTGGAGGTCCTTCTGGACCACCGTCATCAGCGACTGGACGCGGCTGGCCACCCGGCGAGCGAGCACGATGTAGGTGCCGACGAGGGCCAGGATTCCGGGGACGAGCCCCGCCCAGATGGAGAAGCCGGCCACCTTCACCAGGAGCGCGACGGCGATTCCCACACCGAGGGAGATGAGAAGGTTGTACATGGGGGGCCCCTCTTAGCGATGTGCGTGGAGCACCGCAATCTTCGGATGCACTTGGTTTCAAGTCGCGGTATACGTCTGCTCGTCGCGACAGCAGGGGGCCCTCTGTCGAAATTGGTAGACGAGGCGGACTCAAAATCCGCTGCGGCTGACCCCGCGTCCCGGTTCGAGTCCGGGGAGGGCCATCATCCGAAGGGCAGGACCGGCGAGGTGGTCTTCCGCTGGAAGCGCCCGGTCCTGGTAAAGGACAGGCTCCAGCAGGTAGGGGCGGCGGAGGTCCCCCGTTAATGAGGGTGTTGCTGGTCGAGGATGACGCGAGCCTGCGGGAAGGCATGGGCGAGCTCATCTCGGAGCTCGCGCAGGTCCACGCGGTCAGCACCGGGGAGGAAGCGGTCGCGGCCATCGAGGCCGAGCGCTTCGTCCTGGTCATCAGTGATCTGCGCATCTCCGGAGGCGAGCTGGGCGGCCGGACGGTCGTCGAGGCTGCCCGGAAGCGTCATCAGGCGGTGGCCATTGTCAGCGCCGCGACGCCGGACGAGGTGATCCAGGCCGTCCAGCCCCAGGTGGCGGACGCCATGCTCCTCAAGCCGTTTCAGATCGACGACATCTACGCCCTGGTGGAGCGCTTCATCGCGCTGCGTCAGGACGTGGAGCAGTTGGCCACCCAGGGGCCGCGGCCAGCCGCGAGCGCCTGGTCGCCGCGGGGCGCCCACGTTCAGATCGCGCGGGAGGACGCGCTGAGGGCAATGTGGGTGTCCGTAACGGCCGGCGGCGACTTCGGCTGGACGTTCCACCCGACCCCTTCGGGCGTGGGGGTTCAGGTGGTCGAAGGTGTACTTGAAGTGGATGACGTGTCGTACTCGGCGCCCGGGTATTTCTTCCTGGGGGCCGGGCAGGCGCCTCGGATGCGCAGCCCGGAAGGCTGTCTGGTCGTGGCCGTGGGACTGAAAGGGCAGGGCTGAGGCACGTGGATTCCGTCTGGCCGGCAACGCCCGTAGACCCGGAGCGCCTGGGTCGTCCTTCCCGTCGTGGCGCGACGGCGGCACTCGAAGCGCACATCGCGGTGCTTCGCGGCGAGCCTTTGAAGGCCGCGCTCGCCAACGCCTTGCGAGAGGCCAATGGCCTGGGCGGCCAGGAGCGGCGCTTCGCCGCCATGGCCGTGCGCGAGCTGTCCCGGCACCAGCGCTTGCTGGATCTGGCGGCCCGGTTGCTGGGCCACACCATGGGCAAGGTGGGGCTGACGGAGGACCAGGCGCTGGTGCGCTACGCCCTCTGGCGCCGCATCTTCTGTGGTGAGGGCTGGGCCCGCATCGGTCCCGAGGTCCGGCTGCCGGGGCCCGTGCGTCCGCGCACCATCAAGGACGACCTGCTCCAGCGCGTGGTGGAACAGCCGCTGCCGGAGGCGCCGCTCCCGGAGTCCCAGACGGAGCGGCTGGCCATTCGCTACTCGTTCCCCAACTGGTTGGTGCAGCGCCTGGCCCAGGTGTACCCGGAGGATGTGCTGGAAGGGCTGCTGGCGTCGCTCGATGAGGAGCCGTCGCTGCACTTCCGCGCGCGGCCCCCGGGGACCCGGGACGCGGTGCTGGCGGCGCTGAAGGAAGAGGGCGTCAACGCCGAGCCCGTGGCGGCGGCGCCGGATGCTGTGCGGGTGACGGACTCCAGCCACCGCGTCTTCGAGACTCGGATGATGAAGTCCGGCCGGCTCCAGGTGCAGGACGTGGGCAGCCAGCTCATCTCCGAGCTGTGCCGTCCCCGGGAGGGCTCGCTGGAGGGCTTCACCGTGGCGGACGTGTGCGCCGGCGCGGGCGGCAAGACGCTGGCGTTGGCGGACTTCGTCGGGCCCCGGGGCAAGGTGCTGGCCGGGGACCGCTCGCGGCGTCGGCTGGCCGAGGCGCGTGAGCGCGTGCGCCACTTCTCGCTTCGGCAGGTCGCTTTTCCGCATCCGCTTCCGCTGTCCGACGCGGACGTCCTTCTGATCGATGCGCCGTGCAGCGGCACGGGCTCCCTGGCGCGCGAGCCGGATCAGAAGTGGAAGCTCACCGCTCAGGAAATCGCCAAGTACCAGGCCACGCAGTCAGAGTTGCTGGATGAGGTGTCACGCCAGGCGAAGCCGGGGGCACTCATCGTCTATGCGACCTGCTCGGTGATGCCGGAGGAGGACGAGGCGGTGGTGGAGGCCTTCCTCGCGAAGCATCCGGACTTCACGCTGGAGCCGGTCGAGGACGTACTCGGCGCGGAACGGGCGGCGCTCGCCGCGCAGGGGCCCTATCTGAAGGCGTTGCCTCCCAAGGTTCCCGGGGGAGGATTCTTCGCGGCCCGGCTGCGGAGGACAGGGGCGGGGCCGGGTTGACAGGCTCCGAGAGCGCACGCTACGCAATCGTTGATTTCTCAAGGAGTGTGACTGACTTGGCGGCCGACTCGAAGCAGTCCGAGGTGGTGAAGCAGATCAACGAGGCCTTCCAGGCGGCGCAGGACCGGTTGGCCCAGCTTCGCGAGGCCGTGGAGCGCAACACGGACCTGGCCCGGGCGAATGCTCGCACCACCGTGTTGAAGGATCAGAAGGAGAAGGCGCTCAAGGAACTGGGCGAAGCCGTCTGGCGTCAGGTCCAGAAGGGGCGGCTGGACCTTCCGGCGGGTTTCGGCGTCGCGCTCAAGGCGGTGGAAGCAGCAGAGCAGGCGGTCGAAGCCCACGCCCGTGAGCTCACCGACCTCCTTCGGGAAGGGGAAGAAGTGGCGCAGCGGTTGAACGAACAAAAAAACGCACCGCGGCCTCAAAGAGTTCTGGTGCCTGGAGCGAAGAAACGGTAGAAGGCACCCACTTCGCCGGTCGGGCCGCTCCCCAAAGCGGCTCAGCAGCAAAAGACGGGGCTATAGCTCAGCTGGGAGAGCGCTTGAATGGCATTCAAGAGGTCATCGGTTCGATCCCGATTAGCTCCACTCTGAAATGAAGAGGCCCGCCAGGGAAACCTGGCGGGCCTTTTGTTTTGAAGCGGTAGGTGACACCCGCAGCAAAAGACGACGGGGCTATAGCTCAGCTGGGAGAGCGCTTGAATGGCATTCAAGAGGTCATCGGTTCGATCCCGATTAGCTCCACTCTGAAATGAAGAGGCCCGCCAGGGAAACCTGGCGGGCTTCTTTGTTTTCCGCCGAGCCGACTACGCCTTGCCGGCGAAGATGGCCATCACGTCCTTGAGGAGCTTGATGGACTCGCCGTGCGGACGCTGGAAGGCGTTGCGGCCCATGATGGAGCCGAAGCCGCCGCCGGCGTTGATCTGCTTGATCTCCTCCAGCAGGGCGTCGGTGCCCTTGGCCTCGCCGCCGGAGAAGATGACGATGCGCTTGCCGTTGAAGGCGGAGCGGACGACCTCGCGGACGCGGTCCGCCAGCGTCTTGGTGGGGATGCCGGCCTTCTCGAAGGCCTTCTTCGCCTCGGCCTGCTCGATGTGGTCCTGCGGCGGCTTCACCTTGATGACGTGGGCGCCGAGCTGGGCGCTGATCTGCGCCGCGTACGCCACCACGTCGATGCCCGTCTCACCCTCCTTGGACAGGTTGCCGCGGGGGTAGGCCCAGAGAACGGTGGGCAGGCCGTAGGACTTGGCCTCGGCGATGATGTCGCGGAGGTCCTCGTACTGCTCGTTGCGCGCGCCGGAGCCCGGGTAGATGGTGTAGCCGACGGCGGTGCAGCCCAGGCGGACGGCGTCCTTCACGGAGCTCGTCACCGCGGACATGGGGTTGGCCACCTTGGCCAGGGTGTCGGAGTTGTTGACCTTGAGGATGAGGGGAATCTCACCCGCGTACCTGCCGGCCACCGCCTCCAGGAAGCCCAGCGGCGCTGCGTAGGCGTTGCAGCCCGACTCGATGGCCAGGTTGATGTGGTAGTCCGGGTCATAGCCGGCGGGGTTCGGACCGAAGGAGCGGGCTGGGCCGTGCTCGAAGCCCTGATCCACCGGGAGGATGACGAGCTTGCCCGTGCCGGCCAGCGTGCCGGTGTTCAGCAGCCGGGCCAGGTTGGTCAGCGTGCCGGGGTTGTCAGACGGGTACCACGACAGGATCTGCTTGACGCGATCGGTATGGGGCATGTGTGGGGATCCTCTGTCTCGGGAACAGGCGCAATCTGCTGCATGCGCCACGTCCTACCAACTCCTTTTCGCGCACGAGTGTCATGGGTTCCACGACAGTGCACATCCCCCGTGCCTTCCGGCGCGGCCGTCCACAAGCTCGGGCCGGTGCCGTGGGACGAACAACACCGGTGACGGCCCGCTGCCGAACGGACATGCTGCGCCGCCGTGAGGTTCTCGGCTCTGGGGAGCTACACAAGGCGGGTTGATGCGCAGACACCTGGATCATGGCGTGACAGTGGCGCTGATGCTCGCGGCGGGCGTTGCCGGAGCGCAGCTCACCCCCGGCTCGGTCGGGTCGGGGAGCAGCCCTTCAACCGGCACCGGAAGCACGCCGGCCCCCTCCACGCCCGGCGCTACGCCAGCGCCAGAGGCGCCGGACGTGGGGACGCCGGGCTCCGATGCGCCGACGACGGTGCCTGGCACTGGGGCGCAGGGAGGGACGCGGCCCACGCCGCGCGTGGGGACCGGGGGGCGGGAGCTGCCGCCGAGTCCACCGGGCATTGCGCCCGGCTCGATTGAGGAGACGCCGGGTTCCTCCCAGCGGGGGCAGGCCATTTCGCCCGCGCCAGCCCTGGAACCCTCCAATGAGGCGGAGCAGGTGAAGGAGGGCGTGACGGGTGCGCCGGACTCGGAGGAGAAACCCGCGCGGCGGGCGCCGCTGACGCTGGCGCAGCTGGTGGCGCGGGCTCGCGAAGCGGACTCCCGGGTGGAGGAGGCGACGGCGGAGCTGCGCAAGTTCCAGGCGCTCTACCAACAGGCGCGGTGGGCCTGGTTCCCCAAGATCGAAATCACCGTGGGCGCGGGGGGCCCCACGCCCGAGGCCCGCAACGACGGCCTGGGTGGACCGCCCACCACGGAGGCCACCTACAAGGGAGACCTGAACTTCGGCCGCGTCGGCGTGACGATGTTCTCCACCGGCAACGCGGTGCTGCCGCTCTACACCTTCGGCAAGCTGACGGCGCTGGAGAAGGCGGGTGCGCAGGGGCCCGTGCTGGGGGCCGCGCTTCGCGAGCGCACGCGCAACGAGGTCGGCTTCCAGGCCGCTCAGGCGTACTTCGGCTACCAGCTGGCGCGGAACGGGCTTCAGCAGATTGAAGAGGTCTCGAAGCGGTTGGAGGACGCTGGCCAGCGCATCGAGCGGCTGCTCAAGGAGGACTCGGCCCAGGTGTCCGCGGTGGACTCGTACAAGGTCCGCTTCTTCCGGCAGATTGTCGAAGCGCGCAGGGCGGAGGCCCTGCAGGGGCGCCAGTTCGCGCTCGCCGCCATCGGCCTGCTGGCGAACGTGGGGCCCGAAGACGCCGTGACGGTGGTGGAAGAAGACCTGGAGCTCGAAGAGGACGTGCCGGTGCCCAGCCTGGAGCAGGCGCTGGTGCGCGCGGAGCAGTCCCGTCCGGAATTGACGGCCGTCGCCGCCGGCATCGCCGCTCGCGAGCAGGAGGTCTTCATCCGCGAGCGCAGCTACTACCCGGACCTGGGGCTGGCCGGCTTCTATGATGTGCGCTTCACCACCAGCGCCACGCGGCAGCGCACGCCCTTCGCGTTTGATCCGTACAACGACCGCACCGGGGGCGTGGGCCTGGTGATGCGGGGGACGTTCGACATTCCCATCAAGGATGCCCAGCTCGAGCAGGCCCGCGCGGAGCTGGACAAGCTGCGCGCGCAGGAGAAGCAGATTCGCGCGGGCATCCGCCTGGAGGTCTCCAAGGTGCACGGCGAGCTGGTGGCCGCCTGGAGTCGCGCCCGGGCCTTTGGCGAGGCGGAGCGGAGCGCCCGCCGGTGGGTGACGGCCGCCTTCACCGCGTTCGACCTGGGGACCGGTGACACACGTGACCTGGTGGACGCTTTCACGGCCTATGCCCAGGCTTCAGGTGACAAAGGCAAGAGCTGGCACGACGTTCGGGTAGGTATGGCCGCCCTCGCGCGGGTAACCGGGGCGCCGCTGGCTCCGGGTGAATAACCATGCGCTCACCACAGTCTTCCCTGTCGTCCTTTCATCACTCGGAGCCCATTGAATGATTGCGTCCCTGCTTGCCGCCACCCTGCTTGCCGCCGCGCCCGGCCCACTGACGGTCGTCCAATCCGGGAATGCGGACGTGCAGAAGGCCGCCAACGCGCCCGGTGCCACCGCGCAGTCGCTGGCCGCCGTCGTGGAGAAGTTCGTCGACTTCGAGGAGCTGGCGAAGCGTGCGCTGGGTGACAAGACCTGGGCCGGCCTCCAGCCCGCCCAGCGCAAGGAGTTCACCGAGACGATGACGGGCCTGCTGCGCGCGTCCTATGCCCAGAAGGCCCTGGGGCAGGCGCAAGCCCAGGTGAAGTACGGCGAGGAGGGCATCGACGGGAACGAGGCCTCGGTGGGCACCACGGTGACGGTGAAGAAGGACGCCATCCCCGTCGAGTACCGCCTGTACCGCACGTCGGCGACCGGGGCGTGGCGCATCTACGACGTCATCACCGACGAAGTGTCCCTGGTGGACACGTACAAGGGGCAGTTCCGCAAGCTGCTCGCCGACAAGGGCTTCGACGGCCTGCTGTCCACGCTGAAGAGCAAGCGGACGCAGTTGGAGAAGGAGAACGCGGCGTCGGCGCAGAAGAGCGCGGAGCAGACCGCGGTCCCCTGACGCCCAGCGCGGTCCGCTTCACGTGTCCAGGCCGAGGTGCCCTCCAGGGTGCCTCGGCCTTCGTCTTTTCAGCGCCCGCCCGCCTCGCGGTATGCGGCCAGGGTGCCGGCCAGGCCCTGGGCCAGGGGGATGGTGGGCAGGAAGCCCAGCTCCCGACTCGCGCGCTCGGTGGAGCATGTCCACGCGGGGCACCGCATCTCCCGCACCTTGTCCCGGTTGAGGATGGGCACCGTGCCGCGCAGGCGGGCCACGGCTTCCGAGCCCAGCCCCACCACGTAGCTGACCGTCTGCGGCACGGGCAGCACGGCGGGCCGGCCCTTGCCGAGCGCCCCGGCCATGGCCGTGCAGACGTCCTCCCAGGAGTGCTCCACGCCGTCGGACACGGCGTACACGCCGCGCGCCGGGTCTTCCTTCGACACCGTGGGGCCGCGATCCGCGGCCGCGAGCAGGGCGGTGCAGAGGTCATCCACGTGGATGAGTGAGTAGCGCTTGGGCCCGAAGCCGCTCTTCAGCGCCAGCCCCAGCTTCGCCATGGGCAGCAGCGACGGGAGGAACTCCACGTCACCGGGCCCGTAGACGATGGGCGGCCGGACGATGACGGACGGAACCCGGTCCGCGAACGCCCGTACCGCCTCCTCGCCGCCCAGCTTGCTGCGGCCGTAGATGGACACGGGCGCGGGCGGGTCCTCCTCGCGGCGCGGGCGCTCCGGCGTGGACGGGCCGGCGGCGGCCAGCGACGAGCAGTACACCAGCCGGGGAGGGTGGGGCAGGGCGGCCATGGCCTCCACCAGGCGGCGGGTCCCCTTCGCGTTGCCCTCGATGTAGCCCTCGGGCTCGCGGGACTTGGTGACACCCGCCAGGTGCAGCACGCAGTCCACGTCGCGCACGGCTTCGGCCAGTCCCGCGCCCGTTGTCAGGTCCGCCACCACGAAGCGGGCGCCCAGCCCCTCCAGGGGCCCACGGCGCGAACTGGCGCGCACCATGAGGGTCAGCGTGTCGCCACGCTCCACGATGCGGCGCGCGAGCCGCTGGCCAATGAACCCGGTGCCGCCAGTGAGCAGGAATCGCAAGGAAGACTCCTCGGGGTCGGGCTGTGGTCAGAGCGCGCGCGTGTAGACGCGGTACGTCTTGGAGCGCTGGGCGCCCATGGACTCGATGGCGCGGTTGACCAGGTGGTTGTCCTCGAGCGTCCAGGAGATCTCCCCGCCCACGTAGCCCAGCCGCTTCGCCGTGCGCAGGGTGTCCAGGTACAGGATGGCGTCCAGGCCGCGGCGCCGGTAGCCCTCCTTGATGCCGAGGATGATGAGGCGCAGCCGGTTGATGCGGCGCGAGGCCAGCGCCAGCTTCACCAGGCCGATGGGCAGGCCGAACGTGGTGAGCCGCCCGTTGGCCGCGCGGATGGCCTGGTTGGCATCCGGCACCGTCAGGGAGAAGGCCACCGGCTCGCCCTGGACCTCCGCCATGAGCGCGAGCTCCGGCCGGACGACCGTCTTGAGCTCCTTGGCCAGGTGGTCGAACTCCGCGTCGGTGAAGGGCACGAAGCCCCAGTTCTTCTCCCACGCCGAGTTGTAGATGTCGCGGATGCGCTTCACCTCGGCGTCCAGGTCCTTCATGTTGACCGGACGCACGACGACGCCGTCGCGCACGCGAATCTTCTCCGCGATGCGCACCACCTTCTCCGGCGGCTGCGCGGACGATGACAGCTCGTAGGCGTACAGGTCCTTGGCCTTCGTCAGGCCGCAGGCCTCCAGCAGCGCCGCGTAGTAGGGCGGGTTGTGCGGCATCATCACCGCGGGCGGCGTATCGAAGCCGTCGATGAGCAGGCCCCAGTCCTGGTTGGAGGACAGGTTGGCCGGCCCCAGCATGGCGTCCATGCCCCGCAGGCGCAGCCAGGTCGCGGCGGACTCCAGCAGGGTCCGGGCGACGCCCGCGTCATTCACGCACTCGAAGAGACCGAAGAAGCCCTCCTTCGTGCCGTGAATCTCCATGTGCCGCGGATTGCGGATGGCGGCGATGCGGCCCACGACGTCCGGACCGCGCCGGGCGAGGAACAGCTCCAGCTCGCCGTACTCGAAGAAGGGGTTCTTCTTCGGGTCCAGGAAGTCCCGGCGCTCCATCTCCAGCGGAGGAACCCAGTGCGGGTCGCTCTTGTAGAGGGCGTAGGGGAGGCGGATGAACTGCATCCGCTCCGCCTCGCCGCGGACAGGGGTCACCTGCACGTCCGAGGGCATGGACGAAGATGCGTGGGTCGGCTCGGCGTGGAGGGCCATGGGCGGTTCAGTTCCGGTCGGAGTGGGCGCCGTTGCGCATGAAGAAGTGAGCGCCCTTCTCCAGCAACAAGCCCGGCAGCTCGCCGCGCTTCTCCCACAGCTTCATCGGCGCGTTGCCCAGCTTCCGCAGGTCCTCCGGCTGGAGGTTGGCCGCGCGCCACGTGAGCTGCTCCACCGCGTCGAACAGGCGTCCGGCCACCTCGCGCGACGACATGCGCGACAGCTGGTCCAGGGTGATGCCGCCCTTGTCCGCCAGCAAGCCGTTCGAGCCCGCAGCCCACTTCTCGCTCGCGCGGTTGGACAGGATGCGGGTGCCCGGGCGGGCAATCTGCACCGGCTCGTAGACGGAGGGGCGCGTCTCCGGAATCACGCCCAGCTTCCGGCCAATGGTCTCGAAGGTGTCGAGCACGCGGTCCAGCTGCGCGTCCGTGTGCGTGGCCATGTACGAGGTGCGGATGAGCGCGTGGCCCGGCTCCACCGCCGGCGGAATCACCGGGTTGGCGAAGACGCCGGCCTCATGCAGCGCGCGCCAGAACCGGAAGCACTTCACCTGGTCGCCGATGTGCACCGGCACCACCGGCGTCACCGACACCCCCGTGTCGAAGCCCATGGCGCGGAAGCCGTTGTGCATCTTCTCCGCGATGTCCAGCAGGCGGGCGCGGCGCTCCGGCTCCGCTTCGATGATCTCCAGCGCCTTGAGCGCCGCGGCGATGGAGGCCGGCGTCATGGACGCGGAGAAGATGACCGAGCGCGCCTTGTGGCGGATGTAGTTGATGACCTCGAAGGGACCGGCCAGCACGCCGCCCAGCGACGCGAAGCTCTTGGAGAAGGTCCCCATGACGAGGTCCGTCTCCTGCTCCAGGTCGAAGTACTCGGAGGTGCCCCGGCCCAGTGTGCCCAGCACGCCCATGGCGTGCGCGTCATCCGTCATCACCCGCGCGTTGTAGTGCTTCGCCAGCTCCACGATGCGGGGCAGGTTGCAGATGTCGCCCTCCATGGAGAAGACGCCGTCGGTGACGATGATCTTGCCCGCGTCCGGATCCGCCTGGGACAGCAGCTGCTCCAGGTGGTCCATGTCGTTGTGGCGGAACTTGCGCTCGGTGGCGAAGGACAGGCGGATGCCGTCCACCAGCGACGCGTGGTTCTGCCGGTCGCTGAAGACGATGTCGTGCCGGCCCAGGATGGACGCCAGCGCCAGGTTCGTCTGGAAGCCCGTGGAGATGACGATGGCGGACTCGCGGTTGAGGAACTTCGCCAACCGCGCTTCCAGCTCCTCATGCAGCGCCAGTGTGCCGTTGAGCAGTCGCGAGCCGGAGCTGGTGGTACCGAACTTCTCCGTCGCCTTGATGGCCGCTTCCTTCACGCGCGGATCGGCGGACAGGCCCAGGTAGTTGTTGGACCCGACCATGATGACGCGCTTGCCTTCGATCTCCACCTCGGTGGCGCCGTGCGACGCTTCGATGGCACGGAAGTACGGATAGAGACCCGTAGCCTTCGCGATACGGTAGTCCTTCCAGTTACGGCACTTGTCGAAGACGTCGCTCATGGGTGATCGGTCTTTCTCTCAGGCTGCGTCGGGAGGCATGGACCGGCCCGGGAGCCTGGGGCTCTCCAGTCGCGACTCCCCCGATTGAAGGAACGTTCCGCTTCGGGGATTTGTGCGTCCGGCGGCCTCCCACGGGGGACGCGGGGCCGTGAATAAAGAGGGAGCGCGGCAGTGTCAAGGCAAGCGCCGCGCCATCCTTCCCGCTGTCGCCACCCGTATCCGTGCTCGCCTTGACAGCACTGAGACTTTGATGGCACCCCGCCGTCTGACACACGGTGTTCTCCAGTCGATACTGGAGTGCAAGGTGTGCATCGGGCTGCACACCTGCCGTGGGCGTGACGCGCCTGGAAGCCCTCCGCTTCACCCGCTGTTCAAGGACGCCGCTGACTGGCCGGGAATTTGCTCGGTCGCCGGTCCCCGAGGAGTCGACGTTGGCCAGGTCACACCGGTGGTTCGAAGGCTTCATCCAGGCCGCGGTTTCGCGCCCCTGGCAGGTGTTGCTGGTGTTTTCACTGCTCGCGCTGGGCGGTATGGCGCTGGCGTCGCGCTTGGAATTCCGCGGGTCGTTCGTGGAGTTGCTCCCTCAGGGATCCCAAGAAGTGCGGGATCTGACACGCGTGTCAGAGAAGGCAGGCGGGGACGGCTACCTGGTCCTCGTGGCAAAGGGAGACACTCCGGAGCGCCTGGAGGCATACGCGGCCGAATTGCAGACGCAATTGGAAGCGATGCCCGAGGTCCGCTACGTCGAGCACCGCTATGACGTGGACTTCTTCCGTCGAAATGCGCTGCTGTTATTGCCCATCGAGAAGCTCGCCGCGCTGCGCCAGGACCTGACGGCGCGTGTGCGTTACGAGCGGCAACGCGCCAACCCGTTCTTCTTCGATTTGGGGGGCACGCCGGAGCCGCCGGACTTCGAGGCCATCGCGAAGAAGTACGCGCCGGACGCGCCCATGCGCGCGACGTTGGCCAGCGCGGACGGCACTGAAGTCTATTTGATGATCAAGCCGTCCGGGACGGCCGGGGATTTGGGGTTCGCGCGGCGCTTCGTGGACCAGGCCATGGGCACCGGACGCACGCTCGCGGCGCAGCGCTATCCGGGCGTGACGTTGCAGGCCACGGGCAACTTCCAGGGGCGCATCGAAGAGGACGCGGTGATGCGCGGCGACCTGTCGCGCGCCGGCACGCTGTCCGCGCTCATCGCGGTGGGGCTCATCCTGCTCGCCACGCGGCGTGTCGCGGCGCTGGCCGTGGTCGGCATCCCCGTCATGGTGGGCGTGGTGTTGACGTTCGCGGCGGCGCAGCTCGCCATTGGCCACCTCAACATCGTGACGGGGTTCCTCGTCGCCATCTTGATTGGCCTGGGGATCGAGTACGGCGTCCACCTGTGCATGCGGTACTGGGAGGAGCGGCGCGCGCGTCCGGCCCGCGAGGCCATTGTCACGGCGGTGCGCGGCACCTTCAGCGGCGCGGTGACGTCCGCGGTGACGAACGCGGCGGCGTTCTTCGTGCTGCTGCTGGCCCAGTTCCAGGCCTTCAACCAGTTCGGCCTGCTGGCGGGCCTGGGCGTGCTGCTGGCCGTGCTGGCGACGTATGCGATGGTGCCCTCGCTGCTGGCCATCGCGGAGCGGCTGCGTCCGGCCCGCGTGGACGTGGCGGCTGAAGCGACCGCGTCCCACGTGTCCCAGCCGGAGCGGGCGTGGCGGCGCTGGCCCACGGGCGCCATCGCCGCGCTGGCGCTGTCGGTGGTGGGCTTCGCCGCGTTCTCCGTCTCCGTGGCGCCCCAACTGGGCTTTGAGACGGACATGCGCAAGCTCAAGGGGGAGTCTCCGGCATCGCGCCTGGATGACCGCGTCACCGAACAGCTGGGCCAGCCCCTCAACCCGGCCATCTTCCTGGTGGATGACGTGGCGCAGGCGGCGCAGGTGGAGGCCGTCATCGCGGAGGTGAAGCAGCGCAACGGCGCGGACTCCGCCATCCTCGACTCCGCGTCCCTCAACGACTTGTTGCCTACCGATGTCGAGCGCCGGGAGGTGGAGCTGGCGGCCCTGCGCGAGGCCTTCCAGGGCCTGGAGGATCTGCCCGCGGAGCTTCGCGAGGACGCGCGGCTCCAGGAGTTCCAGCGGATGCTGGAGGCGAAGCCCTACGGCCTGGAGGCGTTGCCGGTGGAGGTGCGCCGGCGCTTCGAGGCCACGGACGGGAAGGGCACCTTCCTGCTCCTGTTCCCCTCCGTCTCCAACTCCGACACCGAGGAGCTGCGGCGCTGGGCCACGCAGATCGACCAGGTGGTGGAGGGCGTGAAGGCGCGCGGCATCGACCTGGCCGTGCTGGACAGCAACCGCATCGCCGCGCGCATCTTCGCGCTGGTGAGCGCGGACGGGCCGCTCATCCTGTGGTCCGCCGCCGCGGTGGTGTTCGTCGTCATCCTGGTGAGCCTGCGCAGCTTCAAGCGCGCGTTGCTCGTCACCGGGCCGCTGTTCCTGGGCATGACGTGCCTGGCGGGTGGCATGTACCTCTTCGACGTCCAGCTCAACTTCATCAACGCGGTGGTCCTGCCGAACCTGCTGGCCATCGCCGTGGACAACTCGGTGCATCTCTTCCACCGGTACGAGGAAGAGGGGCCCGGCTCGCTCGGCAAGGTGGTGCGCCACACAGGGCTGGCGGCCGTGGTGGCCACGCTGTCCAACGCGGCCGGGTATGGCGCGCTACTGGTCGCCAACCACCAGGGCCTGCGGAGTATCGGTCAGATTGCGCTGCTGGGGGTCATGTGCACCTTCTTGGGGACCACGGTCTTCTTCCCCGCGCTGCTCGCCTTGTTGGAGCGGTGGAAGGGGCGCGAGAATGTGGTGGCGGGGAAGGGAGCGGTCGTTCAGAGCCTCGAACTCGGCGATTCTGGTGCGCAAGCCGCGCCGCCGGGGGAGCGTAAGTCGGCGTGAGTTCCTGGGTTTCCCAAAGCGTTCGCGGTGAGACGGTGCGCGTCCAGCTCACCACCGTGGACCTCATCATCGTCGTGTCCTGCGCGTTGGCTTCGCTGCTCCTGCTGGGGCCGGGCCGGTGGGCGCCAGATGCGCTGCGCTGCGCGGGATTGTTCGCGGTGGTGGGCCTGGGGCCGCTCGTCTTCCGGACGCTGGCCGCGTCGTTCCCGGGGCACCGGTGGATTCATGTCCTCGCGGACTGGTGGCTGCTGCCCACCGCGGTGATGACGCACGGCTGGCTGGCTCCCGTGGTGGACACGGTGAACCCCTTCCTCAAGGACGCGCAGTTGGTGGCGGCCGACCAGCGGCTCTTCGGCATGCAGGCGGCGGTGGTGCTGTCGCGCGTCGTCCCGGCCTGGCTCAACGACATCCTGATGGTCTGTTACTACGGCCACTTCGTCTGGGCGCTGGTGATGGGACTGGTGCTCTACCGGCGCCCGGGCGGCGCGGAGTACGACGAGTACCTCACCGCGTTGGGGCTCCTCTTCTTCCTCAACTACGCGGCGTATGCGCTGGTGCCCGCGGTGGGGCCTCGCTACTTCCTGGTCGATGCGTTCGATGGGCCACTGCGGGGCACGCTGACGCCGTTGCTGGATTCACTCATGCGCAAGCCGCTGTTCGCGCGGGATTGCTTCCCGTCAGGACACACCGGCGCCACGCTGTTGGTGCTGTACTACGCTTGGCGGTTCTCCCGCCGCGTCTTCTGGGTGATGTTGCTGCCGGGCCTGGGGCTCATCGCGGCCACGCTGGTGGGCCGTTTCCACTACGCCACGGACCTGCTCTGCGCGGTGCCCATGGTCATGCTGGTGACGGGGCTGGCGCTGGGCGTTTCCCGGGCGGCCCGACAGCGTGAAGTGGCGAAGGACGCGCGTTCCGTGCCGGTGGACGCTATCGTCAGGCCCTGAGCGCCCGGACGTTGGCGGCGCGAGGAGCCGACGCCCATGTCCAGGCCCGTAGCCGCGCAGCGAGTCACCCGGTTCGCCACCACCGTCTTCTCCGAGTTCAGCGCCCTGGCCGCCCGCCACGGCGCGGTGAACCTGGGGCAGGGGTTCCCTGACTTCGACGGCCCGGCCGCCATCAAGGAAGCGGCGCAGCGCGCCATCCGCGACGGGGGCAACCAGTACGCCATGGGCGCGGGCGCTCGGGAGTTGCGCGTGGCCATCGCCGAGCACTCGGCGCGCTTCTACGGCCAGACAGTGGACCCGGACACCATGGTGACGGTGACGAGCGGCGCCACCGAGGCCATCCTCGACACGCTGCTGGGGCTGGTGGACCCGGGCGACGAGGTGGTGGCCTTCGAGCCCTTCTACGACTCCTACGACGCCAACATCACCTTCGTGGGGGCCACCGCGCGCTTCGTGCCGCTGCGCCCGCCGGACGCGGACCACGCGCAGTGGTGGTTCGACCGGGACGAGGTCCGCGCCGCCTTCAACCCGCGCACCCGGTTGCTCATCCTCAACACGCCCCACAACCCGACGGGGAAGGTGTTCACCCGCGACGAGCTGACGTTCCTGGCCGAACTGTGCGCCGAGTTCGACGTGAAGGTCCTCTCCGACGAGGTGTACGAGCACCTCGTCTTCGCGCCCGCCCGCCACCTGCGTCCGGCCACGCTGCCCGGGCTGGCCGAGCGCACCGTGACGGTGAGCAGCGGCGGGAAGACATTCAGCCTCACCGGCTGGAAGGTGGGCTGGGTCATCGCGCCGCCGCCGCTGCGGGACGCGGTGCAGCGGGCCCACCAGTTCGTAACCTTCGCAACCGCCGCGCCGCTACAGGCCGCGATGGCGGAGGCGCTGCGGTTGCCGGACGTGTACTTCACGGAGCTGACGGCGTCCTATGCGGCGAAGCGGGAGCGGCTGCTCACCGGGCTGCGCGAGGCCGGGCTGACGGCGTTCGCCCCGGAGGGCAGCTACTTCATCCTCGCGGACATCAGGCGCCAGGGCTTCGCCGATGACGTGGCCTTCTGCCGCCACCTGGTGTCCGAGGTGGGTGTGGCGGCCATTCCGCCCAGCGTCTTCTATGGCCCGGCGCACCGGCACCTGGGGCAGGGACTGGCCCGCTTCGCCTTCTGCAAGACGGAGGCGGTGCTGGACGAAGCCGTGCGCCGCCTGCGCGCGGGCCTGTCGTCGCGATGAGCTTCTTCGGAGAGCTCTACCTTCGCAGCACGCTGCCGTTCCTGTCGGAGGCCGTCACCACGCGTGAGGTGGACTACCTGGCCCGAGCCTTCGCGGACGTGGCGGGGCCGGCGCCCGTGGTGGACCTGGGGTGCGGCCACGGCCGCCACGCGGCGCGGCTGAACGCGGTGGGGCCTCTGGCGGGGCGCGTCATCGGGCTGGAGTTGGACGCACTGTCGTTGGCCATGCGGCGCCCGGGCTTCCCGGCGATCCAAGGGGACCTGCGGGCCCTGCCATTTCGCGAGGCGTCCCTGGCGGGGGCCTACGCGTGGTACTCGACGCTGGCTGCCTTCACGGATGGCGAGCACATGCACATCCTCCGCGAGGTCGCGCGCGTGCTGCGGCCAGGAGGACGGTGGGTGTTCCAGACGGTGCCGTTCGAGCGACTGGCCGCGTCCCCCCGGGCGGCCTTCCGCGAGACGCTGCCGGATGGAAGCGTCCTGGAGGAGGAGAGCTGCTTCGACGCCTCGACGGGGCGGGACGAGGGACGTCGGACGCTGACCTCCCCGGAGGGGCGATGCCTGCGCGCATCCTATTCCCTTCGTTACTATCCCCTTGCGGATTGGGTGCGGCTGTTGGAAAGCACGGGATTTTCCGTCGTCTGGGTGCACGGTGGCCTGGCGGGTGGGCCGCTGGACGCGCAGTCAACCGACCTGATCGTGGGAGCGGAGCGGCGCCATGGCTGAGATGCAGGAACACTCCAGGGCGAGGTTGGGCTGGCTGGGCCAGTTGCCCAAGCAGGTCGACGTCTACGAAGTCGGTCCCCGGGACGGCTTGCAGAACGAGCTGCGCACGCTGCCCACGCGGGACAAGGCGCGCCTCATCAACGCCCTGGTGGCCGCGGGGGAGAAGCGCATCGAGGTGACGTCGTTCGTGTCACCCAAGTGGATTCCCCAGCTCGCGGACGCCGAGGAGCTGCTGCGGCTGGTGGGCCGTCGCGACGGCGTCGTGTTCTCCGCGCTGGTGCCCAACCTCAAGGGCCTGGAGCGCGCGAAGGATGCGGGCCTGGAGGAGGCCGCCGTCTTCATCTCCGCCTCCGAGGCGCACTCGAAGAAGAACATCAACAAGAGCATCGCCGAGGCCGTGGTGGGCGCGCGCGAGGTGACGTCCTCCGCGCTCCAGGCGGGCATGCGCGTGCGCGGCTACCTGTCCACCGTGTGGGGCTGCCCCTACGAGGGCGACGTTCCGGTGGAGCGCGTGGTGGACATCTGCCGGCAGCTCGTGGACGCGGGCATCTACCAGCTCAGCCTGGGCGACACGATTGGCATCGGCACGCCGCGCCAGACGGAGGTCCTGCTGGAGGCGCTGCTGAAGCACATCCCCGTGGAGAAGCTGGCGCTGCACCTGCACGACACGCGCGGCACCGCGCTGGCGAACGCGCTGGTGGGCCTGTCCGCGGGCGTGACGACCTTCGACGCCAGCATTGGCGGCCTGGGCGGGTGCCCCTACGCCCCGGGGGCGGCGGGGAACCTGGCCACCGAGGACGCCGTCTTCATGCTCCACGGCATGGGCGTGGACACCGGCATCAACCTGGACCGGCTGGTGGAGGCCGGGGAGATTGCCCAGGAGCTGATCGGCCGGAAGCTGGCGGGCAAGTATCTCCAGGCCGCGCTGGGCGAGCGTGAGAAGAAGGCCGCCCGCCGGGCTCAGACGTGAGCGGGTCCTCCTCAGTGTGGAGGTCAGGAAGTACCCGGCAGTCCTAAAATCCGGGCATCATTGAAAAATTCTGTTCGGACTTACGTTTCGAGGTGGTGAGCGGGTAGGGTCAGGGTCGCTTTGACCCCATCTGCTGCCTCAACGGGAAGTGCCGGATGAACGTCTCGCTCGATGCCGACGTCCTCGCGAGACGTTCGCAATCTCTGTTCGACGCCCACCAGGTGGCGCTGAGCCGCCGCACGGACCGGATGTTCGCCGTGCTGATGGGGCTCCAGTGGGTTGGCGGGCTGGTGGTGGCCCTGGCGCTGTCCCCCCGCACGTGGAGTGGGACGTCCAGTCAGGTCCATCCGCACGTCTGGGCGGCGGCCGGGCTGGGGGGCCTCCTGGCGAGCCTGCCGGTGGCCATGGCGTGGGCGTTGCCGGGCCGGGAGGCCACGCGGTTCGTCATCGCCACGGCGCAGGCGTTGGTGTCCGGGCTGCTCATCCACCTGACGGACGGGCGCATCGAGACGCACTTCCACATCTTCGGGTCCCTGGCGCTGCTGGCCATGTACCGGGATGCGCGGGTGCTGTTCCTCTACTCGGCGCTGGTGGCGGCGGACCACCTGCTTCGCGGCCAGTACTGGCCCCTGTCCATCTTCGGCGTGGAGTCCGCCAGTGCCTGGCGCGCATGGGAGCACATCGGCTGGGTGGTGTTCGAGAACGTGTTCCTCCTGATTGGCGGGCGAGGCGCGGTGAAGGATGCCCGGGCGCTGGCGGCGCGACAGGCCTGGTTGGAGTTGTCTCAAGGAGAGGTTCGCACGCGCGTGGTGGAACCGCTGGTGGACTCGGCGCGGGCGCTGACGGAGGCGACCCATTCGCTCGTGTCGAGCACGGATGACCAGCGCGCGATGCTGTCGCGCCAGTCCGCGGCGCTCTCGGATACGCAGGTGGCGACGAACGAGATGCAGCGGGCGTCTTCCACGGCCTCTCGTCAGGCGGATGCCATCCTCGCCTCCACGCTCCAGGCGGGGGACGTGGGGGCTGACGCCGAGGCCATGCTGGGCCAGAGCATGGAGGGCCTGGAGGCCATCCGCGCACAGGTGATGGAGATGGCCGGGCTCCTGCGTGGATTGGACGGCCAGGCGCGGCAGCTCTCGAGCGTCACCCTGGCGGTGAAGGACCTGGCGGACCAGTCCCACATGGTGGCGGTGAACGCGGCCATCGAGGCGGCGCGCGCGGGGGCGCACGGCAAGGGCTTCGCGGTGGTGGCCACGGAGATGCGGCGGCTCGCGCAGCAGTCCGTCCGGGCGGCGGGGCAGGTGAGCGGCATCCTGGACGCCGTGCACCAGTCGCTCCAGCACGTCGTGGAGCTCTCCCTGAAGGGGGCGGATCGGATGGCGCGGGACCTCGAGGTGGTGCGCGCGTCGGGAGAGCGCCTGCGGGGCCTGTCCACCATGCTGCGCACCAGCACGGAGGGCGTGCAGCAGATTTCAGTGGCGGTGGCGAGCCAGGCCGCGGGCGTGGCGCGGATCTCCAGCGCGGTGGATGAGCTGTCCGCGATGATGAAGCAGACGCTGGGGCGTGTCGAACAGACGACCACCGCCGCCCAGACGCTTCGCGTGGTGACGGGCCGTGTCCACGGTGTCATCGACACCTATCAAGGCGCCAGGACGGATGAGGCGCCGCCAGCGAACGAGGCGGGCCGGGTGATTGCGCTCAGACGGGACGCGTAAGCGGGCGCCCGCCGCGTGTGAGGTTGCCGGCCGGGGCGCGCGGTGTCGCCGCGCCCCGGAGCCCGTCCCTTCGCCTCAGCGTCCGTCGAGCATGGACTCCAGCCGGTCCTGAAGCCCGAGGTGGGCGGCTGCGCTCACCAGCATCCGCCGCTCCTTGCGGTCGATGCGGCCGTCCACCAGCGCCATCTCCACGATGTTGCGCAGGAACACCTCCGCTTCGGGGCTGCCCTTCTCCACGAGGCGGTCGAAGAGCTGTGGCCCCATGCTCAGCGCCAGCTCCACGTTGTCCCACACCACGCCCCAGCGCTCCGAGCACAGCTTCAGCAGCTTGCGCTCCGCGGACGTCACCTCGCCGTCGGCGGCGGCGATGGCGGCCATCATGTACAGCAGGCGCTGCCGCTCCTGGACGTCCATCACCGCGTCCTCGGGCCGCGGCGTGTGGCCCTGGTCACCCATGCGCTGTTGCGGCGCGGCCCGGCGTGGGGGGAGGGCCCGAAACCGCGCGTCCTCGTCCGCGTTCCACGCCTCGAACGTGCGCGCCGCCGCGAGCACCCAGTCCCGCTCACCGGTGGCCAGCGGCGTGCCGCAGTAGTCGCAGTCCGTGGCGGCGCTGTTCGTCAGCGGCGCGTTGCATTGCGGGCACCGGTTCGTGGACATGCCGTTGGCGGTGTTCGTCTGCGCGCCGTGCTTGCGCGTCAGCGTGAAGATGTAGCGCTGGGGCACGGTGGGCAGGGAGCGGGGCCGCTCGCTGGCGGGCCCCACGCCCATGCGCGCGCTCCAGCGAATCTCCACGTGCGCCACGTCCTGGCCCTGCGGGTCCACCTGGAACGCGCGCACGTCCGCGGAGCCCACGGCGCACTCCAGGAACACGCGGCGGACCCCCTGGCGGCGCAGGCCCTCCAGCTCCGTCTCCAGCCGTTGCACGGTGTCCGTCCGGGCCACCTTGGCCAGCGGCTTCGTGTCGCCGCGGCTCTGCGCGTCAATCCACTTCCAGAACAGCAGCGACGCGCGGTCCTCCAGCATCTCCAGGTTGAGCGCCGGGTCCGACTCGCGTGCCTGCATCAGTCCGTCCACCGTCTTGTGGTACGGCGCGTGCTCGATGCCCTGGGTGATTTCGGACAGCGTCCAGTCGTAGTTACCCGAGTTCACCACCGCGCCGCAGAACTCGCAGCTGTTGGCCGCGCCACCGTTGAACGGCGCGCCGCAGTTGGGGCACTTGCCCTGGAACAGGTCCGCGCCGATGCGCGTCTGCGCCCCCGGCTTGCGCACGAAGGTCCAGACCTCCGTGAAGGCCTCGCTGGGGACCTTGCGCGCGGCCTCGGTGGCCTGCGCGTCGCTGAAGGACACGGGCACGTCGGTGTCCCGCATCCGCGCATGGACACGGACGTGGATGCTGTCGAACCACTGGCTCTGGTCCAGGCCGATGAGCTGGAGGTCCAGCACCTCGAAGTCGGTGATGGCGTCCCGCACGCCCTGCGCGCGCATGAGCTCCAGTTGCACGCCGAAGCGCTGGAAGGTGGCGTCCGACAGGAAGGGCCGCACCGGCGTCATGTCCCGGAGGAACCACGCCTGCTGCAGCTCCATGAACAGCCACTTCGTCTTGTCGAGCATCGGCTCCAGCTCGAAGGCGGGGTCCTTCAGCTTCAGCGCGTTCACCCAGCCCTGCACGTCACGCTGGGACACCTGGGTGCGCTGATACGCCTCGCGCTGCTCCAGGGCCTTCCGGGTGGTGGCGTCCGGGTGCAGGTTGCGGCGGTACAGCCAGTACACGATGCCGCCAATGCAGAGCAGCGGCAGCATGACCTTGGGGTAGCGGAAGACCAGGCTGAAGAGCTGGTAGACGACCCAGAGCGCGACGCCGTCCCCGTCGCCGCCGCCGCGGCCACCGCCGTTGCCGGACGAGGGGCGGGAGTAGTGCTCGCCGCCACCTCCGCGTCCCAAGGCTTCGAGCGGAAGCAGGAGCGCCACGTAGGCGATGGCGGGCAGCCAGGGGGCCCACCGGGAGAGTCGGTGCGAGATGGAGCGCAGAGGCGTGGCCATGTCCCCCATGCTAACCGTTTCCGCCTTGCCAGACCCGGCTTATGGCCGCACTCTGCCGCCGCCCAGCGCAGCCCGCCTGCCAGGCCGGGAAAAGGGGAGCGAACATGCCGGAATTCAAGGTCGACGCACGCGGTCCCATCGAAATCTGGACCATCGACGGCGAGAGCCGCCGCAATGCCATCAGCCGCGCCATGTTGAAGGAGCTGGGCGAGCTGGTGACCCGCGTGTCTTCCAGCCGTGACGTGCGCGCCGTCATCATCACCGGCGCGGGCGACAAGGCCTTCTGCGCCGGCGCCGACCTGAAGGAGCGCGCCACCATGGCCGAGGACGAGGTCCGCGCCTTCCTGGACGGGCTGCGCCGCACCTTCCGCGCGATCGAGAAGAGCGACTGCGTCTTCATCGCCGCCATCAACGGCGCGGCCCTGGGCGGTGGCACGGAGCTGGCGCTCGCGTGTGACTTGCGCGTGGCCGCCCCGGCCGCGGAGCTGGGGCTCACCGAGGTGAAGCTGGGCATCATTCCCGGCGGCGGAGGCACACAGCGCCTGGCGCGCCTGGTGGGACCGGGCCGCGCGAAGGACCTCATCCTCACCGCCCGCCGCATCAACGCCGCCGAGGCCTTCAGCGTGGGCCTGGCGAACCGATTGGCGCCGGAGGGCCACCTGCTGGCCGTGGCGTACGGGCTGGCGGAGTCGGTGGTGGAGAACGCGCCCATCGCCGTGGCCACGGCCAAGCACGCCATCGACGAGGGCACGGGCCTGGAGCTGGACGATGCGCTGGCGCTGGAGCTGCGCAAGTACGAGGAGATTCTCAAGACGGAAGACCGCCTGGAGGGCCTGCGCGCCTTCGCGGAGAAGCGCGCGCCCGTCTACAAGGGCCGCTAGCCCGCACGGACGAAATCGGGGACGGAAGGCCCGGTACCCACCGGTGCCCCGTCCCCGAAGTGCGTCACGTCACATGGCGCGAAAGCCGCGCGCGCCGGTCAGGCGTTCGCGGTGCGCTCCTGGCCCATGTTGACGTTCTGTTTGTTCATGTAGGCCGTGGCCTTGTCCTTGACGGTGGTCCGCAGCTCGGTGCCCGTCTTCGGGGCCAGCAGCAGGGCGGCCACGCCACCCGCGGCCACGCCGAGGAGGAAGATGCCCAGGCCGCCCAGGCCCGCGCGCGCCGGCTTGTAGGTGGTCAATCCGACATGCCGCAGCACGTCATCCGGCTCGAAGTCATCCCAGCGGTTCCGCGCCACGCGCGGCAGGTCATTGATGAGCTTATGGGCCAGCCACTTGCGGTACAGCTCGCTCCGGGCGATTCCCTTGGCCATCCACTTGCCTTTCTTCGCTGCGAACATGCGTCCCTCCTGGGCCCAATGGTTGCCGGGTGCGCATCCATCGCGAGCACGCCCCCGTTGAGCACCAAGGTAGGCAGGGGAGCCTGGAGCGGCATCCCCTGCGGGGGCCGTTCTGCGCGGTGCGTCGTCTGCCTGTCAGGCCGCGCCGGTTCCCCAGCGAGAAGGCAGCCAGCCGTAGCCCTTTCTGCTATGTGCCACGGGCCATGTCCCAAGACTCGAGACTGCTGGAGAAGATCGCCCAGGTGGAGAAGGGTGGCGCGCAGAAGTACCACGCGAAGAACGCGGAGGCGGGCAAGCTCTTCGCCCGCGAGCGCATCCGCCTGCTGGTGGATGAGGGCTCCTTCGTGGAGGACGCGAAGCTCGCCAACAACCTGGACCCGGACCTGCCCTCGGATGGTGTCGTCATCGGCGTGGGCAAGGTGGCCGGGCGCACCGTGGCCATCATGGCCAACGACTCCACGGTGAAGGCCGGGAGCTGGGGCGCCCGCACGGTGGAGAAGATCCTCCGCATCCAGGAGACGGCCCGCGACCTGCGCTGCCCGCTGTTCTACCTGGTGGACTCCGCCGGTGCCCGCATCACCGACCAGGTGGAGATGTTCCCCGGGCGCCGCGGCGCCGGCCGCATCTTCTACAACGAGGTGCACATGTCCGGCTTCGTGCCGCAGGTGTGCCTGCTCTTCGGCCCGTCCGCCGCCGGTGGCGCGTACATCCCCGCGTTCTGCGACCTGGTCATCATGGTGGAAGGCAATGCCTCCATGTACCTGGGCAGCCCGCGCATGGCGGAGATGGTCATTGGCGAGAAGGTCACCCTGGAGGAGATGGGTGGCGCGAAGATGCACTGCTCCATCTCCGGCGTCGGCGACGTGCTGGTGAAGACGGAGCAGGAGGCCATCGAGGCGGCAAAGAAGTACATCGGCTACTTCCCGGAGAACTTCTCCCAGGCGCCGCCGCGCGCCGAGCCCAAGGCCCCCAAGGCCGGCGGCAAGAAGGTGGAGGAGATCGTCCCCGTCGACCAGAACAAGCCCTTCAACATGCATGAGCTCATCAACGAGCTCATCGACGAGGGGAGCTGGTTCGAGGTGAAGAAGCTCTTCGCTCAGGAGCTCGTCACGGGCCTGGCCCGCATCGACGGCCGCCCGGTGGGCATCGTCGCCAACCAGCCCAAGTACAAGGGCGGCGTGCTGTTCGTGGACAGCGCGGACAAGGCGGCCCGCTTCATCTGGCTGTGTGATGCCTTCAACATCCCGTTGCTCTATCTGGCGGACGTGCCGGGCTTCATGATCGGCACCAAGGTGGAGCGCGCGGGCATCATCCGCGCCGGCGCGAAGATGATCTCCGCCGTGTCCGAGGCCAGCGTGCCGCGCATCTGCGTGGTGGTCCGCAAGGCCTACGGCGCCGGCCTCTACGCCATGAGCGGCCCCGGCTTCGCCCCGGACGCCACCATCGCGCTGCCCGGAGCGATGATCGCCGTCATGGGCCCGGAGGCGGCGGTGAACGCCGTCTACTACAACAAGATCCAGGAGCTGCCGGAGGCCGAGCGGCCCGCCTACGTCCAGAAGCTGCGCGACGAGTACAAGCAGGACGTGGACATCTACAAGCTGGCCAGCGAGCTGGTCATCGACGACATCGTCCCGGGTGACCGGCTGCGTCAAGAGCTCACCCAGCGCTACGGCGTCTACTCCCAGCGGCATCAGCCCCGTGCGGAAAAGAAACACGGTGTCTATCCGGTTTGAGTAGGTAGCGTTACCCCACCTCCAAGGCCCGGGCTGCGCTTGGGCCGTCTGCTATAGATCCTGCTGACACCATGGATTTTGACCTTCCAGAAAGCCATCGCGCCCTCCAGTCCTCCATCCGTGACTTCTGCGAACGGCGGGTGAAGCCGTATGCCCGTGAGTGGGACAAGGACGAGAAGTTCCCCATGGAAGTCGTCCGGGAGCTGGGGCAGCTCGGGGTGATGGGCATGCTCGTCGCCGAGGAGTTCGGCGGAGCGGCCATGGACTCGCTCGCCGTGGCGGTGGCGGTGGAGGAGATCGCCCGCTACGACGGCTCGCTGGCGCTGACGGTGGCCAGCCACAACGGCCTGGGCACCAGCCACCTGCGCGTCTTCGGTTCGGACGCGCAGCGCCAGAAGTACCTGCCCAAGCTGGCCACGGGTGAGTACCTGGGCGCGTGGGGCCTGACGGAGCCGGGGTCCGGCTCGGACGCGTCGAGCATGAAGACCACGGCCGTGCGCAAGGGCGACGGCTGGGTGCTCAACGGCGCCAAGATGTTCATCACCCAGGGCACGGTGGGTGACGTGTTCGTGGTGCTGGCCGTCACCTCGCCGCAGAAGCGGCAGAAGGGCATCACCGCCTTCCTGCTGGAGAAGGGCCTGCCGGGCTTCAGCCAGCGCGCCATCCACGGGAAGCTGGGCATGCGCTCGTCGGACACGGCCGAGCTCGTCCTGGAGAACGTGGAGGTGCCGGACTCGGCGCGCGTGGGGGAGCTGGACCACGGCTTCATCGACACGATGAAGATCCTGGACCGCGGCCGCATCACCATCGGCGCGCTGGCGGTGGGCCTGGGCCGGGGCGCCCTGGAGGAGTCCATTGGCTACTCGCGCGAGCGCACCGCGTTTGGCCAGCCCATCAGCGAGTTCCAGGGACTGCGCTGGATGATGGCGGACATGAAGACGGAGCTGGACGCCGCCCGGCTCCTGGTCCACCGCGCCGCGAAGCTGGCCGACGAAGGCAAGCCGTACTCGCGCGAGGCCTCCATGGGGAAGCTGTTCGCCTCCGAGGCCGCCATGCGGGCTTGCAACAAGGCCGTGCAGATCCACGGTGGGTACGGTTACACCCGCGAGTTCCCGGTCGAGCGCTACCTGCGTGACGCCAAGCTGTGTGAGATCGGCGAGGGAACCAGCGAGATCCAGCGTACAATCATCGCCCGGGAAACCTTCAAAGGGGCTTGATGGACACCGCGCGGCTGGAAGGTCTCGGGCTGCAGTTGCGGGAGGACGCGGCCGGCACCGAGGCGGTGCTGGACCTTGAGTCGTCCCCGCTGGTCAATCCCGTCACCCGGGCCTTCATCCCCGAGGTGACCTTCCAGGTGATGGGGGACCGTCTCATCCCCATCGCGCCGCCCGCCGTGGTGGGGCTGGCCCCCATCCTGGTGGGCGCGCTCAGCGACGTCGCCGACATCGAGGCGCTGCTCGCGGACGCATTCAACGAGCACATCTTCCACGTCCAGCGCCGCTCCGCGGAGCTCCAGGTGTTGGGGCTGACGCCGCGCGTGGAGCCGGAGACGCTGGAGCTGTCCACGGAGGTGGTGGACGGTGAGCTGGCCGTCACGCTGGTGTCGGACCGGCTGGGCAACTTCCGCGTGGCCCGTGTGGCCCGGGGGAAGGAAGACCTGGCCACCGGCGGCGGCCACACGCTGGAGCTGTCGGAGTTCCGCGAGCGGGCGGCGCTGACGGGCTACCTGGTCGCGCTCTTTGGCGAGCCGGCGGCCCGTCCGCAGGCCGCGCCGGTGGGCGCCGGGCTGGTTCGCTTCTCCGACATCGTGGAGAAGTTCGGCGCGGAGGCGCTATTGCCTCCCCGCAGCAGCCTGGAGCTGCTGGCGCAGTTGCAGGTGGAGGGCCGCCCATACCGCTTCGCCGCCGCCAGGGTGGCGGGCCGCACCTTCCGGGGGCTGCTGGCGGGTCCGCAGGGCAAGGAGTGGGCGGGACGGTTCGAGCTGGATGAGTTCCCAGGCATCGTGCGGATGGTGGCGGACCTGTTGAAGGTCCCTCCCGCGGCCGTGAGGCTGGTGGGCCCGGACGCACCTCAGGAGTGATGCGTTTGAGTGGTGCGGACAAGATGAGCCCGTCCGAGCGGGTGCAGTTGTTGGAGTCGCGGTTGGGGTTGAGCTTCTCCCGGATGGAGACGGCGCTGGAGGCCCTGACGCACAAGACGTACGTCAACGAGACGCGGGACAAGGAGCTGAAGGACAACCAGCGCCTGGAGTTCCTGGGTGACTCGGTGGTCAACCTGGCCGTCAGCCACCGGTTGATGGCGCGCTGCCCGGGACTCCCCGAAGGCGACCTGACGAAGATGCGCGCCCGCGTCGTCAACGAGGACGGTCTGGCCCGCGTGGCCCGGACCATCCCGCTGGGCGACCTGCTGCTGTTGGGGCGGGGCGAGCTCATGTCCGGCGGCCGGGAGAAGAACTCCGTCCTGGCGGACGCGCTGGAGGCCGTCTTCGCCGCGGTGTTCCTCACCAGCGGCCTGGACGCCGCGGTGGCGCTGGTGGACCGGTATTTCGCGGACCTGCTGGACGAGGTCTCCAGCGGCCAGGGGCGGCTCGACTACAAGACGCTGCTCCAGGAGATGGCCCACGAGCGGCTCAAGCTCCAGCCTCGCTACCGCGTCGTCTCGGAGTCCGGTCCGGAACACTCCAAGGTGTTCGAGGTGGAGCTGATGCTGGGGGAGACGGCCTTCGCCCGGGCCACCGGCCGGAGCAAGAAGGAGGCGGAGCAGTCCGCCGCGCAGGCGACGCTGGAGAAGCTGCGGGAAGACGCCGCGTGTCCCACCTCTCCCCCGCCCGGAACGCCACGACACGACACCCCGGCGTGAAACCCCTTGGATGGGGCAGGGGGCGGCGCGTAAGGTGCCGCGCCGACATGCCCCCCGCCTCCCTCCGAAAGACGCTCGCGCTGGTGACCTGCCTGCTGGCGGGCTCCGTCCTCGCCGCTGACTCCGGCAAGTGGACCCGGAAGGCCGCGGCCGGCAAGGACCTCTACGCCACGCTCCAGACGAGCGAGGGCACCATCGTCGTCCGGCTCTTCGCCAAGGACGCGCCCAAGACGGTGGCCAACTTCGTGGGCCTGGCCGCCGGTGAGAAGGCATGGCGGGACCCGAAGACGGAGAAGATGTCGAAGAAGCCGCTGTATGACGGCACGGTGTTCCACCGCGTGATTCCGGGCTTCATGATTCAGGGCGGTGACCCCACGGGCACGGGCTTCGGCGATCCGGGCTACCGCTTCGCGGACGAGTTCCAGAGCGGCCGCACGTTCGACAAGGTGGGCCTGCTGGCCATGGCCAACGCGGGGCCGAACACCAACGGCAGCCAGTTCTTCATCACCACCTCCACGCCCGGGCACCTCGCCGGCAAGCACACCATCTTCGGTGAGGTGCTCAGCGGCTATGACGTGGTGGAGAAGATCAGCAACCTGCCTCGGGACAACCGGGACCGCCCGCGCACCGCGGTGGTGCTCACCCGCGTGGTGCTGGGCGACAAGGCTCCCGCGGGCGTGACGGCCCCCGCGGCGAGCAAGGGAGCGGCGCCCCAGAAGGACGCGGGCGCGAAGACGGTTTCACCAAGGCCGTGACACATGACCGGGTTCGTCCTCGGACGAGCCCCCACACGGGAGGGTAGCATGGGAATGTTGGACGAGGCCCGCGCGGGCAATGACCTTTACGCCACCTTCGACACCACGCAGGGGCAGATCGTGGTGAAGTTGTTCGCGAAGGATGCGCCGAAGACGGTGAGCAGCTTCGTGGGCCTGGCGACGGGCGAGCTGCCCTTCCAGGACCCGAAGACGGGTGAGAAGACGCAGCGCCCGTACTACGACGGCATCATCTTCCACCGCGTGATTCCGGGCTTCATGATTCAGGGCGGTGACCCCACGGGCACCGGCCGCGGCGGCCCGGGCTTCAACGTGGACGACGAGTACCAGAGCGGCCGGACCTTCGACAAAGTGGGTCTGCTGGCCACGGCGAACATCGGCCGTCCCAACACCAACGGCAGCCAGTTCTTCATCACCACGTCCAAGCCGACCTACCTCAACAACAAGCACACCATCTTCGGTGAGGTGCTCAGCGGCTACGACGTGGTGGAGAAGATCGCCGGCGTGCCGCGCGACGGGGATGACCGCCCCCGCCAGCCCGTGGTCATCAACAAGCTGACCATTTCGACGACCCAGCCGTAGCCTGTCCGCTCGCCGCCCGTCCTGGCCTGGCCGGGCGGGCGGTGGGTTGTGATAGGCGCTGTCCAGACGTTCCCTTTTCGGGCCTCCGCGGTACGCGGCGTCCCAGATCACCTCCGAAGCAATGGCCCCCCCCAAGACACACCGCAGCGGCTTCGCCGCCCTCATCGGGCGCCCCAACGTGGGCAAGAGCACGCTGCTCAATGCACTGACGGGCGAAAAAATCGCCATCGTCTCCCCCAAGCCCCAGACGACGCGCAACCGCATCCTCGGCGTCGTCACCCGTCCGGAAGGGCAGGTGGCGTTCATCGACACGCCGGGCATCCACCAGGCCAAGGGCGAGCTGAACCGCTACATGGTCGAGGTGGCGCTCCAGGCGGCGGAGGAGGTGGACCTGGTCCTCTTCCTCATCGAGCCGCCGGCGAGCGAGAAGCCCGAGGTGAGCCCGGGCAACCGCGCCATCCTCGACCGGCTGCAGAAGATCGGCAAGCCGACCTTCCTGGTCATCAACAAGATCGACAGCGTCCCCAAGGCGCAGCTCCTGCCGCTCATCGACCTGTACCGCCAGGAGTTCCCCTTCGCGGAGGTGGTCCCCATCTCCGCCCGGGAGAAGGACGGCGTGGAGCGGCTGTTCCACACCGTCCTGGGGCACCTGCCGGAAGGCGAGAACGTCTTCGACGAGGACATGCTCACCGACCAGCAGGAGCGCGCGCTGGTGGCCGAGTACATCCGCGAGCAGGTGCTGCGGCACTGCCGCCAGGAGATTCCGTACTCCACGGCCGTGGTGGTGGACATCTTCGACGAATCCGAGCGCGAGCCCCGGCCGGGCACGCCGCCGAACCAACTGGGCGGGCTCATCCGCATCGCCGCGTCCATCTTCGTGGAGCGCGACAGCCAGAAGGCCATCATCATCGGCAAGCAGGGGCAGATGCTGAAGACGATTGGCACCGACGCGCGCAAGTCCGTGCAGCGGTTGCTGGGCGCGCATGTGTACCTGGACCTGCGCGTCCGCGTGGAGCCGCGTTGGAGCGAGCGCCCCGAAGGCCTCAAGAAGCTGGGATACGACTGAAATGAAGCCCCTGGTCGCAATTGTCGGACGCCCCAACGTGGGCAAGAGCACGCTGTTCAATCGGCTCGTGGGCCGGCGCATCGCGCTGGTGCAGGACGAGCCCGGCGTGACGCGGGATCGCCACTACGCGGACGCGGAGTGGGAAGGCCGCCAGTTCACCTTCATCGACACCGGCGGCTTCGTGCCCGGTGACGAGGACCAGCTCCTCCAGCAGGTGCGGGAGCAGGCGCAGCTGGCCGTGGACGAGTGTGACGTCATCGTCTTCGTCACCGACGCCCGGGCGGGCCTCACCGCCGCGGACGAGGCCGTGGCCAACTACCTGCGCAAGAGCGGCAAGCCGGTGGTGCTGGCCGCCAACAAGCTGGACAACACGTCCGGGCAGATGCAGGCGCTGGCCGGTGAGTTCTACCGCCTGGGCCTGGGCGACGTGCAGGCCCTGTCCGCCGAGCACGGCCTGGGCATGCAGGAGCTGTTCGACTCGGTCGTCGCCAGGCTGCCGCCCAAGGAAGAGGGCGAGGACGCGGAGGCACCGCCCGACGACGGCATCATCCGCCTGGCCATCATCGGCCGGCCCAACGTGGGCAAGAGCACCCTGGTCAACGCCATCCTGAAGGAGAAGCGGGTGGTGGCCAGTGACGTGGCGGGGACCACGCGGGATCCGGTGGACTCCGAGCTCACGTACAAGGACCGCAAGCTGCTGCTCACCGACACGGCGGGCATCCGGCGCAAGAAGTCCATTGCCCAGCGCGTGGAGCAGTTCTCCGTCGTGGCCGCGCTCAAGGTGATGGAGCGCAGCGACGTGGCGGTGCTGCTGATGGACGCCACGGAGCCGGCGGTGGACCAGGACGCCAAGCTGGCGGGCCTGGCCGAGGAGCGGGGCCGCGCCCTGGTCATCGTGGTGAACAAGTGGGACCTGGTGGGCGCGGACCAGCGCCGACAGGAGACCTACCGCGAGTCACTCAAGCACTCACTCAAGTTCGTGGGCTACGCGCCCATCCTCTTCACCTCCGCGCTGACGGGCTCCAAGGTGGAGAAGGTCGTGGACGTGGCGACGGAGCTCGCCGACCAGTTCCGCTTCCGGGCGCCCACCCCGCAGCTCAACCGGCTGCTGGACCACATGGTGGACAACCACCCGGCGCCCATCGTCCGGGGCAAGCCGCTGCGCATGTACTACATCGCCCAGGTGGCCGCGGCGCCGCCGACCTTCACCATCACCGTGAACCATCCGGACGGCGTTCCGGACATGTACAAGCGGTACATCACCAACCAGCTGCGCAAGACGTTCGACCTGCGCGTGCCCATCCGGCTCATCTTCAAGGGCCGGCCCGGGCAGGCCAAGCGCGAGGCCCGCAAGCGGCCTCAACGCCAGGGGAAGCGCTGAGGCGTCAGTGCGTTGACACTCGCGGCGCGCGCTCCATACAGTGCGCCGCTCTTTAAAAGAGGTTTCCAGACGTGGCCGGAACCACCAAGACCGAGAAGATTCGCCAGAAAGAGCTCAGCCAGCCGGACTCCTTCCAGAAGGTGGGCACCGAGGCGAGCGACTGGCTTGCGCAGCGCCAGAAGATCATCGGACTCGCCGCGGGCGTGCTCATCCTGGGCGGCGTGGGCGTGGCCATCGCCAGCGAAGTGTCCAAGCGCGGCGAGGAGAAGGCCTCCCAGGCGCTGGGACAGGCGCTGACCGTGCTCGACCGGCCCGTGGAGGGCGTGGAGCCCGCGCAGCCCGGTGACACGGAGCCCCCCTTCAAGTCGGTGAAGGAGCGCGACGAGGCCGTGGTGAAGTCGCTGGGTGAGTTCCGCCAGCAGCACGGCGGCACCCCGGCCGCGGTGACGGCCGCCCTGGCCGAGGGCAAGGCGCAGTTCCGGTTGGGCAACTACGCCGCGGCGCAGACGGCCTTCGGCGAGTACCTCAAGGGCGCGGCCCAGAACGATCCGCTCCGCGCGGAGGCCTTCGAGGGCCAGGGCTACGCGCTCGAGGCGGACGGCAAGTACGAGGACGCCATCAAGGCCTTCGAGCAGATGGGCGCCGCGGGTGGCCCGTTCCTGGTGGGCATGGGCGACTACCACAAGGCCCGGATGCTCATCCTCCTGGGCAAGAAGGAAGAGGCGGCCCAGGTGCTGTCGAAGCTGACCACGGCGCAGCCGAACACGGCGGCGGCGCGTCAGGCCGGTGAGCGCCTGGCGGTGCTGGCGTCCGAAGGTGTGAAGGTTCCTGCCCCGGAGGCTCCGGCGGCTGCACCCGTTCCGGACGCGGGGTAGAAACACTCGCCATGACGATGCGGCTCGTGAGCTGGAAGCGTTGGCTGGGTGGCGCTGTGGCGGCAGGGCTTCTGGGCGGCTGCAGTGGCGTGCAGTACTACGGCAATCCGGAGCTGCCCCGGCCGCCGTCGAACACGCCGCTGGAGTACTTCTCCGTCAACTGGTGGGCGGCGCTCGCGCCCCCGCAGACGCTGGAGTACGGGCCGCGTGAGACGGCGACGCCTGCCTATGACGCCGTCAGCCGGACGACCGTCGCGCTCACGCGGGACGGGTTCGCCCGCGGCGTGGGTCCCGACGGCCAGGTGAAGTGGAAGTACAAGGCGGGCAGCCGCTTCAACGCCGGGGCCCGGGTGGTGGACGGCGTGGCCTATGTTCCGGGCGGGGACGGCGTGCTGTACGCGCTGGACGCGGCCTCGGGCGAGGAGAAGTGGAAGTACGTCGCGGGTGAGGCCCTGGCCACGGTGCCCGTGGTGTCGAACGGCCTGGTGCTCGTGGCCTCGGAGAGCGACACGCTCTTCGCGGTGAAGATCGCGGATGGGCAGTGGGCCTGGCAGTACCGCCGGGATCCGCCCACCGGCTTCACCGTTCGCGGCGCTTCGCGGCCCCTGGTGCGCGAAGGCGTGGCCTACATCGGCTTCTCTGACGGCTTCGTGGTGGCGCTCAGCGTCGACGACGGCGGCGTCACCTGGGAGCGCTCGCTGTCCGGCGCCGGCTCCGAGTTCCTGGACGTGGACAGCAGCCCGGTGATGGACGCCAGCGGGCAGCTCTACGTCGCTTCGTACAAGAGCGGCATCTTCGCGCTCGAGGCGGAGTCGGGAGACCTGGTGTGGAACACCGCCGTGGCCGGCATGACGTCGCTGCTGGTCAGCGGCCAGGTGCTCTTCGCCGCGGGTGACGGCCGCGTGGATGCCTACCTGGCGGAGACAGGGCGGCTCCTCTGGTCGCATCCCCTGGGGGAACGGGCAGCCTTCGCTCCGGTGTTCGCCCAGGGAATGCTGCTCGTGCCCACGTCCAGTTCGCTGCTGTTCCTGGAGCCCAATACGGGGCGCTCGCGCGTGTCGTGGAACCCCGGGAGCGGCATCACCGCGCCGCCTTTCGCGGCGGGCAGGCAGCTGTTCGTGCTGTCGAACAACGGCTACCTGTACTCCCTGAACATGAACGGGATTGACGGGTGACGGCTCCGGCTCGCAGGACGGTCCGCGTGGTGGCGGCGCTGATTCCGCGGCCGGAGGATGGACGCCAGTTCCTGGTGCAGCAGCGGCTCCCCGGTGGGAGCCGCGCCTTGCTGTGGGAGTTCCCCGGCGGCAAGGTGGAGGCCGGGGAGACGGACGAGGCCGCGCTGGCCCGTGAGTGCCGCGAGGAACTGGACGTGGAGCTCGCCGTGGGGCGGCGGCTCTGGGAGGGCCAGCATTCCTATCCGGACCTGACGGTGGAGTTGGTGTTGTTCCTGGCCCGGATTGTCTCGGGCGAGCCCCGGCCCCTGGGCGCCCACGCGCTGGCGTTCCACACGCCGGCGCAGATGCAGTCACTGCCGTTCTGCGAGGCGGACATCCCGCTCCTGGACGACCTGGTGGCGGGAAGGTTGGGCGCGCTCGATTGATGCTGCAGCGGACGTTCCAGCACATCCCCAGTGTGGGTCCCTGGCGGGAGAAGGACCTGTGGTCCCGCGGCATTCGCACCTGGGATGACTTTCCGGAAGCCGGCCAGGGGGTGGCGCTCAACCGGAAGTCCGACGACGTGGCCCGGGCGCGCATCGCCGAGGCGAAGGATGCGCTGGCCCGCCGGGACTTGCGCAAGCTCGCGGAGCTGCTGCCGAGCCGGGAGCACTGGCGGCTGTACCCGGAGTTTCAGGACGACGCCGTCTATTTCGATATCGAGACGGACGGCCGGGAGGCCCAGGCGCCCACGGTGGTGAGCCTGTTCGATTCGAAGGGCCTTCACGTCTTCATCCAGGGCCGGAACATGGACGCGCTGCCGGAGGCCATGGCGGCCCGGCGGCTGTGGGTGACGTTCAACGGCTCGTGCTTCGACGTGCCCGTCTTGCGTGACTACTTCGGCCCCGCGCGATTTCCGGTGCCGGATGCGCACATCGACTTGCGGTTCGTGACACGGCGCCTGGGCATGGGCGGCGGCCTGAAGGAAATCGAAGGGAAGATTGGCGCCGAGCGTCCGCCGCACATGAAGGGCGTGAATGGCTACGACGCGGTGCTGCTGTGGCGCGCGTACCAGCGCCGCGGCGACGTGGAGGCCCTCCGGTTCCTCGTCGAGTACAACCTGTACGACGCCTTCCAGCTCCGGACGCTGATGGACGTGGCGTACAACCGCGGCGCCGACGACTTGAACCAGGATGTTCCCCGGCTGCCAGTCTTCGAGCGTGGCGACGTGCTTTACGACGTGAGCCGCATCATCCTGGAGTTGGGGCCGACCGAGCGCGATCTGCAGACCCTTGCTCGCGTCCGGGCCATGGAGCAGGGCGGCTGAGCGGGCAGGGTGACTGTGCCCGGTTCACCGTCCTGGCAGCAGCCGTGCGTTCGCGAGTACCGGACGGTGAACACCTGCGCGTGTGAAGTGTAGCCGTCTGGTGGAATGACCTGGGGAGGCGTTTGTAGGTTGAAGGGTCCACCTACGGAGGAATGAATGAACGACCCGACGAATCCGACGCCGGCCGAGGTTCCCGAATCCGCTCAGAGCTCCAAGGGCAAGACGTTGGCCGTCGTCCTGGGCCTGGTCGGCCTGGCGTTGGTGGCGTCGTATTTCGGTCTGCGGCGTCAGGAGTCACTGCCCGCGGAGGTGCCCGAGATTCCGATGGAGCCCGCTGGCGAGACGGCCGCGGCGCCCCCGACGATGCCGGAAACGTCGCTGCCAGAACGGGACGCCGAGGTCCGCAGCCTGGCGAGCCAGCTTTCGCCTGACCCCGAGCTCGCGCGGTGGATGGGCGAAAAAGACCTGGTTCGTCGCTTCACGGCCGCGGTGAACAACATCGCGGAGGGTTCGAGCCCGCGCACGGTGCTCGGTTTCCTGGCGCCCACGGGGGCGTTCCAGGTGACCCAGGTGGACGGCACCACGGTCATCGATCCGGCCAGCTACGCACGCTACGACACCGTGGCTCGCGTGATTGGCTCCATTGACACGCAGTCCGCGGCCAGCGTGTACCGTGAGCTGAAGCCGCTGATTGACCAGGCCCACGCGGAGATTGCGCCGCCGGGACAGACTTTCAGCAGCGCCTTGAGCGCGGCCATCCAGCATCTGCTCAAGGTGCCCGTGCAGGAAGGCCCGGTGGAAGTCGTTTCCGAAGGCGCGCTGTATGCCTATGCGGCGCCGGAGTTCGAGGACCTGAGCCCCGCGCAGAAGCATCTGTTGCGCATGGGGCCCCAGAACATGCAGCTCATCCAGGCCAAGCTGCGGGAGCTGAAGAGCTCGCTGGGGCTGCCGCCGGTCGCGGATCGCTGATTCAAAGCCAGTCCCGGGTCGCCCAGCCTCAACGGCGTTTCTTCTTGCCGGTGGGCTTGGGCGGAGGGGCTGGCTTTTCCTTTTCGCCAGCGATTTGAAGGGTCTGGCGGAACTCGTCGACGTCACGGCCCAGGCCGTCGGTGAACGCGGTGCCGGTCTGGGCATCCACGACCAGGGTGTACTTGAAGCCGGACTTGAGCGGCTGCGGCAGCTGGATTCGGTAGATGAGGCCGGTTTCGGATTCCTCGACGTCGTCATCGGACACCATGGCCCGGTCGGCTTCGTCGAACAGGCGGACCCGGTAGTTCTTGAGCGGGCTGGACGTCCGGAGCTCCAGGAGCGACGTGGGCTCGATGATGGCGGCGTCGTCGGGGGCCGGAGCGATCTCCGTGAGGCTCGCGGCGGCGATTCCAGCGTCCTCGGCCACGCCCGCGTCATTGGCGGGTGCCACGGCGGGGGCGCTGGGCGGCGCCTGGTAGCTGAGTGAGAACCGGGTCGGCGGCGGCGTCGCGGGGACCTGGGGTACCTCGGCGACCCCTGAGTCCGGGGTGGCGGCCGGCTTGTCCGGGCAGCCCGAGAGGACGAGAGCGCCACAGCAGGTGGCGGCGACGAGTCCGAATCGAAGAAGACGCATGCGGCGGCCACGGTATGCGCCTGGATGGACGCCGGAAAGCACCGAGTGCCGGGCAGCCAGCCGGGCCGTGGGTTGGCGGCAATGGGCTCGCGGATGACCGTCCAGGACGTGACCTCTCCCTCTGAAAGAAGGTCCGATAACATGCGTTATGTAAACTAAGCGGGCGCGAAACCTGGGGGTCGATTCAGGCCGTTCCCCGCCCTGGTTTCTGGGCCGTCCGGGCCGGTTTCGGGTCCGTCGATTGCAGTCGAATCCGGCAGGATCTCCACTCCCGACGCCCCGCCATGACCTTCTTCGATTCGCTCGCCGCGGATGTTCGCTTCGCGCTCCGCACCTTCCGCCGCTCACCCGGCTTCGTCGCCGCCGCCGTGCTGTGCCTGGCGCTGGGCATTGGCGCCAACGCCGTCATCTTCAGCGTGGTTCACGGGGTCCTCCTCCGGCCGCTGCCGTACGCGGAACCCGAGCGGCTGGTCAGCCTCGTCGAGCTGCGCCCCCAGGGCTATGGCGGCCCGGTGTCCTGGCCCACGTTCTGGGCCTGGCGCCAGCACAGCCCGGCCTTCGAACACATGGCAGCATTCACAGTCGGCGGCGTCACCCTCCAGGCCCAGGATGCGCCTGAACGCCTCCAGGCCCTTCGCGGAACGGCTGACTTCTTCACGGTTCATGGCGTGCCGCCCTTGCTGGGCCGGACTTTCGCGCTCGATGAGGACCTGCCCGGCCAGGCCCCGGTCGCGGTCCTCAGCGAGCGCCTCTGGCGCGCCCGTTTTGGCGCCGATCCAGCCGTCCTCGGCCGTTCCGTGAGCCTGGATGGCCTGGCCCACACCGTCATTGGCGTGATGCCCGCGTCTTTCGATGCGTCCACCGACGTGTGGCTGCCCCTGGTGGCTCCGCCGGACGCCGCCGCTCGGACCCGGTCCACGGTGCTGACCCTCCGGGCTCGGTTGGCGCCAGGCGTTTCGCTGGCCTCCGCCGAGGCCGAGTTGAAGCAAGTCGCCGCGAACTCCGCGGCGGCCCAGGCGGAATCCCACCGGGACCGGAGCGCCCGGGTCATTCCGCTCGATGAAAGCCAGACCCAGTCCTGGCGGGCGCCGCTCCAGGTTCTGCTGGGGGCCGTCGCCCTGGTGCTCCTCATTGCGTGTACGAACGTCGCGAATCTGTTGCTGGCCCGCGCGGGCACCCGGCGGCGCGAACTGGCCGTTCGTCTGGCCCTGGGCGCTGGCCGGGCCCGGGTCGTCCAGCAGCTCCTGGTCGAAAGCCTCCTGCTGGCGTTCCTGGGCGGCATGCTGGCGGCCTTGCTGGCGCGCTGGGGCCTGGACGCGCTGCTGGCCCTGGCGCCGGAGAGCCTGCCCCGGCGTCAGGACATCGCGTTGGACGGCACGGCCTTCCTGTTCCTCCTCGGAATCACCAGCGTCAGCGGCCTGGCCTTCGGGCTGCTCCCAGCCCTCCAGGTCTCCCGGCTGGAGGTCCGTGGTGGGCTCGCCGCCGCGGGCGATGGCAGCACGGTGCCGGGCTTCGGCCGTCGCTTGGGGGCCTCGCTGGTGGTTGTGGAGATCGCCCTATCGCTGGTGCTGCTCGTCGGCGCGGGCCTGCTCGGGCGCGGCTTCCTGCACCTGCTGGGGACTTCCACCGGATTTGCCCCCGGGCAGGTCCTCACGCTGCACCTGTCCATCCCAGACGACCGGTTCTTCAAGGACGGCGGCCTGGATGCTGAGCTGCCGGGACGGCTCTTGGAGCCGGTGTTGGAGGCGGTTCGCGCGCTCCCGGGCGTCACTGCGGCGGGCATGACGTCCGTGCTCCCCATCCAACGGGCCTGGAACAACGCTCGGTATCAGGTCGAAGGAGCTCCTCTGCCGGAGCCCGGCGACGAACCTCGCGCCGAGCGCCGCGCCACCAGCCCGGGCTACTTCGCCGCCATGGGCATCCCCCTGCGCCAGGGGCGCGATTTCACGTCCCTGGACGCCGCGCCGGACCAGCCCGGCGTGGTCATCGTCAACGAAACCCTGGCCCGCCGGCACTTTCCCGCTGGAGGTGCCCTGGGGCAGCGGCTGCGCATCGGGGCGACGCCGTACACCATCGTCGGCGTCGTGGGCGATGTCCGCCAGGCGGGACTGGAGCGCGAACCGCTCGCCGAGTTCCACGTCCCTCATGGCAGGCCCTGGGGCGATGACGGGCTCGTCCTGGTCACTCGCACCTCGGTGCAGCCAGAGACGCTGCTGCCTGCCATCCGGGAGGCCATCCGCCGCGTGGATGGCACCGTGCCCGTCTACCGGGCGCTCACCCTGGAGCAGGTCATCTCGCAATCCCTGGCGATGCGCAGGCTCGTCCTGGGGCTGCTTGGCGGTTTTGCGGTCCTTGCCGTCCTGCTCGCCGCCTACGGCCTCTACGGGGTCATCTCGCTCCGGGTCGTCCAGCGCACGCGGGAGCTGGGCGTCCGGATGGCGCTCGGTGCCCGGCCCGCGGACGTGCTTCGGCTCGTCCTGGGCCAGGGCGCGGGCATGACGGCCGTGGGCCTCGGGGTGGGACTTGGGGCGGCGTGGGTCCTGTCCCAGGTGCTCGCAAGCCAGCTTCACGGCGTCAGCGCGCGGGATCCGTGGACGTTCGGGGCCGTGGTCGCGCTGCTGGCGGCCGTGGCGTTGCTCGCCTGCTGGATTCCGGCCCGGCGGGCGATCCGGATGGACCCGCTTCAGGCGCTCCGGAAGGACTGATGTCGGGACTTCCGCGTCCCAGGCGCGGGATGCGGAATCCCAGGCATGGAACGCAGCCGGATGACACGTCGCGTTGACGGGAAATCCAGACGCGAATGCGACTTTTTCCTCCGCGTCACGTTGTTCCTCAATGGGCCTGGTTCAAGGTCGGTTTCTCCTCGGAATCCAACCTCTGGCGGCGGGAATCAGCAGCTTGCTTGCATGTTGGGTTCCCCGGGAAATCTTCCCTGTTTTTTACTGGCTTGACCCAGCCAGGAGCTTCCCGCAGAACCGCGACACCCATGGCCCTGGAAAGGACCGTTTCATGAAGCGTTTGTTCGTGATTGCCACCCTCCTCGGCGCGGCTCCCGCGATGGCCGACGAGGGCATGTGGACCTACAACAACTTTCCCTCCGCGAAGGTGAAGGAGAAGTACGGCTTCGAGCCTTCCCAGCAGTGGCTGGACAACGTGCGCCTGTCCTCGGCGCGTCTGGCGGGTGGATGCTCGGCCAGCTTCGTGTCCGCCAACGGCCTGGTGATGACGAATCACCACTGCGCGCGCGGCTGTATCGACCAGCTCTCCACGGCGAAGAAGGACTACATCGCCAACGGCTTCTACGCGAAGACGCAGGGCGAGGAGACCCAGTGTCCGGCGATGGAGATCAACCAGCTGGTCAAGATCACCGACGTCACGGAGACGCTGAACAAGGCCACCCAGGGCCTGACCGGTAAGAAGTACGCCGACACGCTGAAGGCGAAGATGTCCGAGCTGGAGCAGGCCTGCTCCGCCGGCAACGCCAAGGCGCGCTGTGACGTGGTCACCCTGTACCAGGGCGGCCAGTACAACCTCTACGAGTACAAGCGCTTCCAGGACGTCCGCCTGGTGATGGCGCCCGAGCACGCCATCGCGTTCTTCGGTGGCGACCCGGACAACTTCGAGTTCCCCCGCTACGACCTCGACGTGACGTTCCTGCGCGTCTACGAGGACGGCAAGCCGGCGACGACGAACAACTTCTTCAAGTGGTCCGACAAGGGCGCGCAGGAAGGCGAGCTGACCTTCATCTCCGGCCACCCGGGCCGCACCTCGCGTGGCCTCACCATCGCGGAGCTGGAGTTCCAGCGTGACGTGGTGCTGCCCAAGACGCTGATGACGCTCTCCGAGATGCGCGGCATGCTGACGGAGTTCGGCCGCCGTGGCGCCGAGCAGCGCCGCATCTCCACCAACCTGCTGTTCGGCGTGGAGAACTCGGTGAAGGCGCTCAAGGGCCGTCACGAGGCCCTGCTGGACAAGACGTTCTTCGCGCAGAAGGTCGCCGCGGAGCAGGACCTGCGCAAGAAGGTCGAAGCCAACCCGGAGATGAAGAAGAAGTACGCCGCGGCGTGGGATGAGATCGCCAAGGCCCAGGCGCAGCTGCGCAACATCCGTCAGGACCTGACGTACATGGAGAACGGTGGCGGCCTGTCCTCCACGCTCTTCCAGGTGGCCCGCACGCTGGTGCGCGGCGCCGAGGAGCTCCCGAAGGCGAACGGCGAGCGCCTGCGTGAGTTCAACCAGGCCAACGTCCCGGCGCTGGAGGCCCAGCTGTTCAGCCCGGCTCCCGTCTACCCGGAGCTGGAGATTGCCCGCCTGACGTTCGGCCTCACCAAGATGCGCGAGGAGCTGGGCTCCGACCACCCCTTCGTGAAGAAGGTGCTGGGCAAGGAGTCCCCGGAGAAGCTGGCCGCCCGGCTGGTGAAGGGCACCAAGCTGCGTGACGTGAAGGTCCGCCAGGCGCTCTACAAGGGCGGCAAGGCGGCCATCGCGGCCTCCAAGGACCCGATGATTCAGCTGGCCGTCGCGGTGGACCCGGACATGCGCGCCATCCGCAAGACGTACGAGGAGAACGTCGAGTCCGTCATCCGCAAGAACAGCGAGCTGGTGGCCAAGTCCAAGTTCGAAATCTACGGCACCAACCAGTACCCGGACGCGACGTTCAGCCTGCGCCTGTCCTACGGCGCGGTGAAGGGCTACTCGGAGAACGGCAAGCAGGTCAGCCCCATCACCCAGATGGCGGGCACCTTCGAGCACGCCACGGGTGAGGAGCCCTTCGCGCTGCCGAAGTCCTGGCTGAAGAACGAGAAGGCGCTGGACGGCACCACGCCGATGAACTTCGTCTCCACCAACGACATCATCGGTGGCAACTCCGGCTCGCCGGTCATCAACAAGGACGCGGAGATCGTCGGCATCGTGTTCGACGGCAACATCCAGTCCCTGGGCGGCGAGTACGGCTTCGACGAGAGCGTCAACCGCTCGGTCAGCGTCCACAGCCAGGCCATCATCGAGTCGCTGACGAAGATCTACGGCGCCACGCGGCTGCTCGAGGAGCTGCGTCCCGGCAGCACCAAGCTCCCGCCCGTGAAGGCCAGCCCGGCGAAGTAATGCCTTCGGGCGAAGATGGGGGCCCCGGCGCGGTCGGCCAGGGCCCCTGAAGCACGAAGAGGCTGCCCGGCACATGTCCCGGGCAGCCTCTTTCACGTCAGGGCCTCAAGCGCCCTACCGCCCTACTCCCATTCGATGGTCGCGGGGGGCTTGGACGAGATGTCGTAGGCGACGCGGTTGATGCCGCGCACCTCGTTGGTGATGCGCGTGGAGATGCGCTCCAGCACGGGGAACGGCAGCCGGGCCCAGTCCGCCGTCATGCCGTCCACGCTGGTGACGGCGCGCAGCACGCAGGTGGACTCGTAGGTGCGCTCGTCGCCCATGACGCCCACGCTCTGCACCGGCAGCAGCACCGCGAAGGCCTGCCACACCTCCTTGTAGAGGCCGGCGCTGCGAATCTCCTCCTGGACGATGGCGTCCGCGCGCCGCACCAGCTCCAGGCGCTGCTCGGTGACTTCGCCCAGGACGCGGATGGCCAGCCCCGGGCCGGGGAATGGCTGGCGGGACACCATCTCATCCGGCAGCCCCAGCTCGCGGCCCAGGGCGCGGACCTCGTCCTTGAAGAGCTCGCGCAGCGGCTCCACCAGCTTGAGCTTCATCGTCTCCGGCAGGCCGCCCACGTTGTGGTGGCTCTTGATGGTGACGGAGGGGCCCTTGTACGACACGGACTCGATGACGTCCGGGTACAGCGTGCCCTGGGCCAGGAACTCCGCGTCCTGCACGTCGCGCGCGGCCTCCTCGAACACGGCGATGAACTCCCGGCCGATGATCTTCCGCTTCTTCTCCGGGTCCGTCACCCCGGCCAGCTTGTCCAGGAAGCGCTGGCGGGCATCCACCGTCTTCAGCGGGACGTGGAAGCGGTCCACGAAGAGCGCCTCCACCTGGGCGCGCTCGTTCTGCCGCAGCACCCCGTTGTCCACGAAGATGCACTGGAGCCGGGGGCCAATGGCCCGATGCAGCAGCAGCGCGGCCACGGAGCTGTCCACGCCGCCTGACAGCGCGCAGATGACCCGGCCGTGCTCACCCACTTGGCGGCGGATGGTGCCCACGGCCTCGTCGATGAAGCCCTTCATCGTCCACGAGCCGCTGACCTTGCACTCGTTGAAGACGAAGGCGCGCAGCATGGCCTTGCCCTGCGGCGTGTGGACCACCTCCGGGTGGAACTGGACGCCGAACCAGGGCTTCGTCGTGTGGGCGGTGGCGGCGAAGGGCGAATTGCCGCTGCGGCCAATGGCCTCGAAGCCAGGGGGCAGCGCCTCCACCCGGTCGCCGTGGCTCATCCAGACCTGGACCCTGTCCCCAGGGTTGAACTCGGCGAATGGGCCGCGGCGGGCCAGCACCTCCACCTCCGCGTTGCCGAACTCGCGGTGGGCGCTCCGGTCAATCTTGCCGCCCAGCAGCTTGGCGGTGAGCTGGAGGCCGTAGCAGATGCCCAGCACGGGGACGCCGGCCTCGAAGACGAACGGGTCGCACCGGGGGGAGTCTGGGGCCTCCACGGACGCCGGACCGCCAGAGAGGATGATGCCGCGGGGAGCGTACTTGCGGATGTCCTCCGCCGGGAGGTCCGGGCGGTGGATTTCGCAATAGACGCCCAGCTCGCGGACGCGCCGGGCGATGAGCTGGGTGTACTGGCTCCCGAAATCGAGGATCAGGATTTTTTCGGCGTGCAGGTCCACCTGGGGGTCTCCAAGAGGGGCGTCGTTGACGGCTGGGGGCCCTTATCGCTACAAACTTCCGGAATACAACGCCCAAGTACCTTCAATTGTTCGAGGCCTGGATGCTCCGCCGCCTGTCCGCCCCTACCGCTGCTGCGACCCTACTCCTGCTGTCCGCCTCCGGATGCGTGAAGGAGATCTCCTCGGATGAGCGGCTGGACCGCGAAACCCAGAATCTCTCCGCGAAGGAGATGCCGGGTGCGGCCGAGCTGGAGAAGCTCACCTGTGAGGACTCCACCGAGGCGCTCATCAAGGCACGCAATGTGAACCGGCCAGAGACGGACCGGCTGGTGGACTACATCGAGCTGTACTCCTCCCTCCGCAAGCGGACCGCCACGTTCGAGGATGCGATGAACCGCAACCCGGACCTGAGCTACCGCGAGGGCACCCAGCACCTGGTCAACGCCAAGGACAACTGCATCCAGCAGACGGCCGACGTCCGGGTGGAGTTCGAGACCTACATGCGGGAGCTGGTGGGCGTGCCCACCGTCCAGGAAATCAAGGGCGGCAACACCGTCACCATCGCCCGGCTCGACTTCAACACCCTGCGCCAGGCCATCGAGACGCTGGAGCCGGACGACAAGGACACGCTGCTCAACCAGGTGAACGCCGCGGAGAAGCGCGTGGCCCCGTCGACCCCCGCGGGCGATGAGTCCGCCCCCGCGTCGGGTGGTGGCCGCAAGCGCGGCCGGTAAGGACGCTCCGGTCGTTCCTGGCTGGACACCCAGGGCCCCGCCGAGAGGCGCGGGCCCTTTTTCATGGCATTGGGACGCGGCGCGGGAAGACAGGCCCCCGCGCCCCTGGCGCCCTCCGGACTACCCGACGCGGTAGTTCGGCGCTTCCTCGGTGATGATGACGTCGTGCACGTGGCTCTCCTTGAGCCCGGCCGAGGTGATGCGGACGAAGGTGGCCTGGGTGCGCAGCTCGTCGATGGTGCGGCAGCCCACGTAGCCCATGCCGCTGCGGATGCCGCCCAGCATCTGGTGGACGTTCATCGCCAGGGTGCCCTTGTATGGCACGCGGCCCTCGATGCCCTCGGGCACCAGCTTCACGGCCTCCACGTCCGCCTGGAAGTAGCGGTCCTTGGCGCCCTGCTTCATGGCGCCCAGGCTGCCCATGCCGCGGTAGCTCTTGTAGCTGCGGCCCTGGTACAGGATGACGTCGCCCGGGGACTCCTCGGTGCCCGCGAAGAGCGAGCCAACCATCACCGTGTTGGCGCCCGCGGCCAGCGCCTTGACGATGTCGCCCGAGTACTTGATGCCGCCGTCGGAGATGATGGGCACGTCGTGCTTCTGGGCCTCGCGGACGCAGTCATCCACGGCCGTCACCTGGGGCACGCCCACGCCGGCCACCACGCGGGTGGTGCAGATGGAGCCGGGGCCGATGCCCACCTTCACCGCGTCCACGCCGGCCTGGATGAGCGCGCGGGTGGCCTCGGCGGTGGCGACGTTGCCGGCGATGAGCTCGAAGCCCTGGAAGTTCTTCCGGGTGTCGCGCACGCCATCCAGCACCGCGGTGGAGTGACCGTGCGCGGTGTCCACGACGATGACGTCCACGCCGGCCTTGATGAGCGCCTCCACGCGGGCCTCGCGGTCCGCGGACACACCCACGGCGGCGGCGCACAGCAGGCGGCCCATGCTGTCCTTGGCCGCGTTGGGGTGCGTGCGGCGCTTCTCGATGTCCTTGATGGTGATGAGGCCCTTGAGCTCGAAGGCGTCGTTGACGACGAGGAGCTTCTCGATGCGGTGCTCGTGCAGCAGCTTCTGCGCATCTTCCTGCGTGATGCCTTCGCGGCCGGTGACGAGCTTGCGCGTCATCATCGACTCCACCTTCTGGGTGAAGTTGGTCTCGAAGCGCACGTCGCGGCTGGTGACGATGCCTACCAGCCGCTGGCCCTTCACCACGGGGATGCCGGACACGCCGTGAAGGCGCATCAGCTCCAGCGCGCGGCCCAGCGGGGCCTCCGGTTCGATGGTGACGGGGTCCACCACCATGCCGCTTTCGAACTTCTTGACCTTGAGGACCTCGAGCGCCTGCTGCTCGGGCGTCATGTTCTTGTGGATGACACCAATGCCGCCCTCCTGGGCCATGGCGATGGCGGTCCGGGACTCCGTGACGGTGTCCATGGCCGCCGACAGGAGGGGGATGTTGAGACGGAGATTGCGAGTGAGCCGGGTCGTCAGGTCGACGTCCTTGGGGACGACCGAGCTCTCGCCCGGGACCAGCAGGACGTCGTCGAAAGTGAGGGCGAGCCGGATATCGGGGTTGAGCATGAGCGGCGCTCCCGTGGGCAGGTGCCCGCGGGGCACCACAGCCCGCGGGTGCGGTTCCATACGAGGTACGCTGCCCCGGCGCAACGGAGAAGGGCGCTGATTTTGACGCCCGTTCCCTCGGAGTTCGGGCGATAATCGCAACCCAGTATCCCCTCGCGGCTCAGGAACCGGGCATTGACGGAATCGAATCAGGCGGCGGTCGGGCTCGTCGTGAAGCTGCCCTTCGCGACGCCCGAGGAGTTCCTGGCGAAGTACGGGCCGAATGTGACCCGGGGCGGCATCTATCTGCGCGCACGCGCGGTGAAGCCACCGGGGACGGCCGTCACCCTGGATCTCAAGCTGGCGGGCGGGGAACGCATCATCCACGCGGCGGCTGTCGTTCACTACGTCACAGGTCAGGGCGGCCAGGGCGTCGTCGGCATGGGCCTGCGCTTCCTGAACGCGGATGCGCCCACCCGCCGGTTCCTGGATTCGCTGGTCGTCACCCTGCCCCACGCCCAGTCGGATGTTCCCCCGGTTCCTCCCAATGTAGGGCCGCCGGACTACACCGTCACACCCACGGAGCAGGCGCCCGTCGCCCTCGCCTCCGAGCTTTACGCGCCGGCCCCCGTGTCCGGCAGCGCTTCAGCCGAGGCCGCCGCAGCGCCGCGGATGATCTCCAACGCGGCGTTGAACCTCAGCTCGGAGGACCCGAAGCGCGCCGGTGTCGTCATTGGCATCGACCTGGGGACGACGAACTCGTGCGCGGCCTACGTCCGCAACGGCAAGCCGGGCGTGCTGCCCAGCCGCGAGGGCCACAACACGGTGCCCTCGATCATCGCCGTCAACACGCGCGGCAAGCTGGTGGTGGGCCACCCCGCCAAGGGGCAGATGCTCACCAATCCGCGCCAGACGGTGTACGGCGCCAAGCGGCTGATGGGTCGGCCCTTCGCGTCCCCGGTGGTGGAGCAGCTCAAGGACCGCTTCCACTATGAGATCGCCGCCAGTGAGAATGGCGACGCGGGCGTGAAGCTGGGCGAGCACGTCTACACGCTCCAACAGATCTCCGCGCTCATCCTCCGGGAGGTCCGGGAGGTGGCGCAGAACCAGCTGGGCCACCCGGTGTCCCGCGCGGTCGTCACCGTCCCCGCCTACTACAACGACAACCAGCGCCAGGCGGTGCGCGAGGCCGGGAAGCTGGCGGGCCTGTACATCGAGCGCATCCTCAACGAGCCCACCTCGGCGGCGCTGGCCTATGGCTACGGCCGCAAGCTGAACCAGCGCGTGCTCGTCTATGACCTGGGCGGTGGCACCTTCGACGCGTCGGTGCTGGAGCTGAACGACAACGTCTACGAGGTCATCTCCACCGGCGGCGACACGTTCCTGGGCGGCATCGACTTCGACTCCTCCCTCGTCACGTACCTCCTGGACGAGTTCCAGAAGACCACGGGCCGCGCGTTCCAAGGGGACCGGGTGGCCCTGCAGCGCATCAACGACGCAGCCGAGCGCGCCAAGTGCGCGCTGTCGGAGCGCTCGGAGGTGCGGGTGCACGTCGCGTTCGTGACGATGATCGACAACAAGCCGTGCGACCTGGACGTCATGCTCTCGCGGCAGAAGCTGGTGGAGCTGACGGAGGGGTTGGTGGATCGCACCCTCCAGGTCTGCGAGGAGGTCCTCCGCGCGAAGAAGGTGACGCCGCAGGACATCGACGAGGTCATCCTCGTCGGTGGGCAGAGCCGCTTCCCGCTGGTGCACGAGAAGATCACGAAGTTCTTCGGCAAGCCGCCCAGCAAGGGCGTGCACCCGGACGAGGCCGTGGCGCTGGGCGCGGCGCTGCTGGCGCACAGCCTGGGGCAGTTGGAAGGCGTGGTGCTCATCGACGTGCTGCCCATGGCCATTGGCGTGGGCCTGCCCGGTGGCCGCTTCAAGGCGGTGATGGAGCGCAACACGTCGCTGCCGTCCACCAAGAGCTACACCCTGGCCACGCACCGCGACGGCCAGACGGAGCTGGAGCTCACGGTGTTCCAGGGCGACTCCGACAAGGCCGCTGACAACGAGTACCTGGGTACGCTGAAGCTGGAGGGCCTGCCGAAGCTCCCGCGTGGCGCCGTGCAGGTGAACGTCACCTTCGAGGTCAGCAACGAGTCGCTGCTGAAGGTCACCGCGCGCGAGGCCTCGTCGGGCCGCGAGGTGACGAGCACCTTCAGCACGCGCGATACCCCGGAGGCCGCGAAGGCGCGGCTGGCGCAGCTCGAGTCGGAGACGCCGCCGGCGCCGGGTCCGGCAGCCGCGGCACGGAGCGCGGGCCACGCGGGGGCCACGGCCACGGGGCCATCCGCTCCGGTGAAGGTGCCCATGGCCTCGGCCGCCGCCGCGTCGGCCGCGCGGCCCGTGCTCGTTCGGCCCGCTTCGTCGGCGCCCGTGCCCTCGATTCCCGCTGTCAGTGTGACTGTTGCACCCAAGCAGAAGGGCTTCATGGGGTGGCTCAAGGGGTTGTTCGGAAGAGCCTGAAAACGCGCACTGCGCGCCCTGCTCACACTCCGCGTCATGTGTGGTTTCGGGAATTTTCCGGTGAACCTGGCCAGCCCCTAGAAGGTCGGATTTGCCTGCTATGTAGCGCCTCGCTTCCTTCCGGACAGACGAGCGCGCTCCCATGCACGAGACTCCGCGAACCCTCCTCGAAGTCCTGACCCAACGCGCCTTCAGCGAGACGGCGCACCGGAAACAGTACGCCTTTCTCGGCGATTCAGATGGTGAGGAAGCCTCGCTGAGCGCGAGGGAGCTTCACGCGCAGGCGGCGCGCATCGGCGCGCTGTTGCAGGCACAGGGCGCGCAGGGCCAGCGTGTGTTGCTGTTGTACCCGCCGGGGCTGGACTACGTGGCGGGCTTCTTCGGCTGCCTCTACGCGGGTGCGGTGGCGGTGCCCGCCTATCCGCCGGACCCGGTGCGGCTGGAGCGCACCCTGCCCCGCCTTCGCGCCATCATCCAGGACGCCGAGGCCACGGTGGTGCTCACCACCTCCGGCATCCTCGCGCTCGCGGACTTCGTCTTCGAACAGGCGCCGGACTTCCGGGCGCTGAAGTGGCTGGCGACGGATGAGCTGCCCGCGGGCGGTGAGTCGTCGTGGATTGAGCCCCAGGTGCGCCCGGATACGCTGGCGTTCCTCCAGTACACGTCTGGATCCACGGGCACGCCCAAGGGCGTGATGCTCAGCCACGCGAACCTGATTCACAACCTGGGGCTGATTGCCGGCGCCTTCCAGACGGGGCCGCAAAGCTCGGGCGTCATCTGGCTGCCGCCGTACCACGACATGGGCCTCATCGGAGGCATCCTCCAGCCGCTGTTCGCGGGCTTCCCCGTGACGCTCATGTCGCCCATGTCCTTCCTCCAGCGGCCCATGCGCTGGCTGGAGGCTGTGTCCCGGCATGGCGGCACCATCAGCGGTGGACCGAACTTCGCGTTCGAGCTGTGCGCGCGGCGGGCCACGCCCGAGGACATCCAGGCGCTCGACCTGCGGGCCTGGGAGGTGGCCTTCTGCGGCGCGGAGCCCATTCGCGCCGCCACGTTGGATCGCTTCGCGGAGGTGTTCGCACCCAGCGGGTTCCGCCGCGAGGCCTTCTACCCCTGCTACGGCCTGGCCGAAGGCACGCTCATCGTCACGGGTGAGGAGAAGGGCCGCGTGCCGCGGGTGCACGTCCTGCAGGACGCCGCGCTGGGCCGCGGGCAGGCGGTCCGCGTCGAGCCCGGCTCCGAGGGTTCGAGGCCCCATATCGGTTGTGGCTCCACGTTGGCCGAGCAGCGGCTGCTGATCGTGGACCCGGAGTCGCGCGTGCCGCGTGCGCCGGGCCAGGTGGGCGAAATCTGGGTCTCCGGTGGAAGCGTCGCGCAGGGCTACTGGCGCAAGCCCGAGGACAGCGTGGACATCTTCCAGGCGGTCCCGGTGGGCGCGGAGGCCGGTCCGAAGTACCTGCGCACCGGCGACCTGGGCCTGCTGCTGGAGGACGGGCAGCTCATCGTCACCGGCCGGCGCAAGGACCTCATCATCCTGCGGGGCCGGAACCTGTATCCGCAGGACGTGGAGAGCATCGTGGAGCGGGCCCACCGCAAGGTGCGTCCAGGCTGCATCGCGGCGTTCGCCATCGAGACTCCGGAGGGAGAGGCCCTGGCGGTGGTCGCGGAGGTGTCGCGAGACCTGGCGGAGGGCTCGGACCCGGCCGCGCTGGGTGCCGTGGCGGACACGCTGCGGAAGGCCATTGTCGCGGAGCTTCAGGTCCAGCCGCACACGCTGGCGCTGCTGCCGCCGGGCTCGGTGATGAAGACGTCGAGCGGGAAGATCCAGCGCTTCGCCTGCCGTGCCGCCCTGGTATCCGGCGAGCTGCCCATCGTGTGGCGCAGCGGGACGGGTGTCATCTCGGGGCCCGCGCCTCTGCCCGCGCCCGCTCCGGCCATCCAGCCCGCGCTCTCCCAGGAGGCACTGGAGACGGCGCTGCGTGAGGAACTGGTGGCGGTGCTCGGCGCGGAGGCCGTTGGACAGGACGCCAGCACGCCGCTGACGTTGCTGGGCCTGGACTCGCTGGGGGCCGCCGACCTCCAGGGCCGCGTGGAGAAGCGGCTGGGGGTGCGCGTCTCCATCGCCGCGCTGTTGCAGGACCTGAGTCTGCGGTCGCTGGCGGAGTCCGTGTCCGCGGAGGGCACGGGGCGCCGGTTGCCCCCGCTCCAGCGCCGCCCCGCTGGTGACGCGCCCCCCCCCGCGTCCTTCACGCAGGAGCGACTGTGGTACCTCCTCCAACTGGATCCATCCTGGACGTCGAACCAGATTCCGGTGGCGCTGACGCTGCGCGGGACGCTCGACGTGGCGGCGCTGGAACGGGCCCTGTCGGAGGTGCTGCGCCGGCACGAGGTGCTGCGCACCCGCTTCGCGTCCCGTGATGGCGCGCTGCTTCAGCGCGTGCAGGCGGCGGGCCCTGTCTCCTTGCCGTGCCTGGACTTCACGAGCGTGAGCGGTGACGCGCGGCAGGCGACGCTCGAAGCCCAGGCAGTGCTCGATGCGCAACGCCCCATGGACCTGGAGGCGGGCCCGCTGGTGCGGTGCTCCCTGCTGCGCTTCGGGCCGGAGGACCACGTCCTGCTGACCGTCCTGCACCACCTGGTGGTGGACGGCACGTCCGTCGCGCTGTTCATGCGCGAGCTGGCGGCCCTCTACGGCGCGTTCGTGGAGGGGCGGCCGTCGCCGTTGGCGGAGCCGGAGTTCCAGTACGGAGACTTCGCCGCGTGGCAGCGCGCGTACTTCACGCCGGATGCGCTCACCACGGAGCTGACGTGGTGGAAGGAGACGCTGGCCGGCGCGCCCCAGTTGCTGGCCCTGCCCACCGACCGGGCCCGGCCGCAGCGGTTGTCCGTCCACGGTGCTCGTCGTCTGCGCCTGCTGCCCGCGTCTCTCATGGCCCGGCTGCATGCGCTGGGACGGCGCCAGGGCGCCACGCCGTTCATGAGCGTGATGTCCGCGCTGGCCACGGTGCTGCACCGCTGGAGCGGCCAGTCTGACTTCGTCGTGGGCACCGTCATTTCCGGCCGTGACGTGGCGGGCACTCGCGAGCTGATGGGCGACTGCACCAACTTCATCCCGTTGCGGGTCCGCCTGCCCGAAGCCGCGACGTCCGCAGACATGCTCTCCGAGGTGAAGTCGCGGATGCTGGGGGCGCTCGCGCATGGGTACGTGCCGTTCGAGCAGATTCTCGCGGCCGTGCAACAGCCTGGGGCGGAGCGGCGCGAGCTGTACAACGTGGGGTTCATCCTCGACGACTACGAGCTGCCGCGCGCGTTGTCCGTTCGAGGCGGGCTGACGCTCGACGTGTCCCTGGTGGACAACCACACGGCCGAGCTGGACATGACCTTCGAGGCGACGCACCGCCCTGAAGGCCTGCTGATTGGCTGCAAGTACTCCGCGGACCTGTTCGATGCGGAGACGGCGGACCGGCTCCTGAGCCATCTGGAGCACGTGATTCGCGGAATGGTGGAGGCGCCGGATGCGCCGCTGACCACCCTGCCGTTGATGAGCGAGGCCGAGCGGCAGCAAGCGATCCACGGCTGGAATCCCCGCGTCGAAGCGCCTCCGTCCGGCACGCTGACGGAGCTCATCGAAGCGCAAGTCGAGCGGACGCCGGACGCGGTTGCGGTGGCGTTCGAGTCGGAGCGGCTGACGTACCGGGAGCTGGACGCGAGGGCCAACCAGTTGGCGCACCACCTGCGTAGCCTGGGAGTGGCTCCGGAGTCGCTGGTGGGCGTGTGCCTGGAGCGCTCGGTGGACATGGTGGTGGCGCTGCTGGGCGTGCTGAAGGCAGGCGCAGCCTACGTGCCGGTGGACCCGGCGTACCCGAAGGAGCGACTGGGGTGGATGCTGGAGGACACCGGTGCGTCGGTGCTGCTGACGCACGAGAAGTGGAAGTCGGTGCTACCGCCCAGCGCCGCGCGAGTGGTGTGCTTGGACAGCGCAGCGGGAGAAGTGGCGAAGCAGCCGGTGACGAAGCCGGCGGTGCAAGTGGGCCCGGAGTCGCTGGCGTACGTCATCTTCACCTCAGGAAGCACGGGGCGTCCGAAGGGGGCGATGAATGCGCACGGTGGCGTCGTCAACCGGCTGAAGTGGATGCAGGAGGAGTACGGGCTTGGCGGCACGGACGTGGTGCTGCAGAAGACGCCCTTCAGCTTCGACGTGTCGGTGTGGGAATTCTTCTGGCCGCTGCTGGCAGGGGCGAAGCTGGTGGTAGCGCGGCCTGGAGGGCACCAGGAGCCGGCGTACCTGGTGAAGCTGATGAAGGCGGAGGGCGTGACGACGGTGCACTTCGTGCCGTCGATGCTGCGCGCCTTCGTGGAGGAGCCCGGGCTGGAGGGACTGGGGAGCCTGCGGCGGGTGGTGTGCAGCGGCGAGGCGTTGAGCGCGGAGCTGGTGAAGAAGGCGTACGCGCGACTGCCCGCATCGGTGGGGGTGCACAACCTCTACGGCCCGACAGAAGCAGCGGTAGACGTCACGTACTGGCCCTGCCCGCGTGGCGAGGACTTCCACCGAGTGCCCATTGGCCGCCCCGTAGCCAATACGGTGCTGTACGTGTTGGACACGCACGGGCAGCCGGCTCCGGTGGGCATTCCGGGCGAGCTGCACATTGGCGGCGTGCAGGTGGGACGCGGGTACTGGCAGCGACCGCAGTTGACGGCGGAGCGCTTCATTCCCGACGCCTTCAGCGGTATTCCGGGTGCGCGCCTGTACCGCACCGGAGACGTGGCGCGGTGGCTGGCGGACGGCACGCTGGAGTACCTGGGCCGGGCCGACTTCCAGGTGAAGCTGCGCGGCTTCCGCATCGAGCTGGGTGAAATCGAGACCGCGCTGCGCACGCATCCCGGCGTGCGTGACGCCGTCGCCGTGGTCCGCGAAGACGCCCCGGGCGATCAGCGCCTCGTGGCCTACGTCACGGGAGAACCGGCGCCGGACGTGTCGGCGCTGCGGGCACGGCTGGCTGAGCACCTGCCGGCCCACATGGTGCCCACGGCCATCGTGACGCTGCCGTCCCTACCTCTGTCTCCCAACGGAAAGGTGGACCGCAAGGCTCTACCTCTGCCCGTTGCCACCCCTGTCCCCGGGGCTTCCGCCCCGCCCGTGCAAGAGCGCATGACTCCGTTCCAACAGCGCGTCGCCGCCCTCTTCCGTGAACTCCTTCGCGTGGAGCAAGTGGGCCTGCACGACGACTTCTTCGCACTGGGAGGCCACTCGCTCCTGGCCACCCAGCTCGTCTCCCGGCTGCGGACGACGTTCGGCGTGGAGCTCTCCCTCAACGCGCTCTTTGACGCGCCCTCCGTGGCCCGAGTCACCGAGCTCGTCGAGGAAGGCATGCTCCTGCGCGTCAGCGCGCCCCAGATTCCGGCGCTCCGGCCCGTGCCACGCGATGGGAACCTGCCGCCGTCCTTCGCGCAGCAGCGACTGTGGCTCATCGACCAGCTCCAGCCCGGTGGCAGTCAGTACAACCTGCCGGGAGCGCTCAGGCTGGAAGGCGCGCTGGACACCGAGGCCCTGCGCCGTGCGCTGGAGTACCTCGTCAAACGCCATGAGCCGCTGCGCACCAGCTTCGTGATGCGTGACGGTGACCCCATCCAGGTCATCCACCCCGCGGCGGACTGGGCGCTCCCCCTGACGGACCTCACGAGCCTGCCGGAAGGCGACCGGGAGGCCGAGGCGCGCCGGTTGGCCGCCACGGATGCGGGCCAGCCGTTCGATTTGAGCGCGGGCCCCCTTCTGCGCACCCTGCTGTTGAAGCTGGACGCGGAGCTGCACGTGCTGGTGCTGACCATGCACCACATCGTGTCGGACGGCTGGTCACTCGGCGTCATCGTGCGCGAGGTCGCCGCCGCCTACGATGCGTTCGCTCAGGGCCGAAGCCCGGCGCTTCCGCCGCTGCCCATCCAGTACGCGGACTTCGCGTCCTGGCAGCGGCAGTGGCTCCAGGGCGAGGTGCTCACCGCGCAGGTCGATTGGTGGAAGGAGCAGCTCGCCGGTGCGCCCCAGGTGCTGGACCTGCCCACCGACAAGCCGAGGCCCACCCATCGCTCGCAGTTCGGCGAGCTCTTCCCCATTCACCTGTCCCAGGACGTGGTGGCGCCGTTCCTCGCGCTGGCGCGCCAGGCGGGGGCCACTCCGTACATGGCGCTGCTGGCCGTGTGGCAGGTGCTGCTCTCGCGCTACAGCCGGCAGGAGGACCTGCTGGTGGGCTCGCCCATCGCGGGCCGCCGCCACGGCGAGGTCGAAGGCCTGGTCGGGTTCTTCGTCAACACGTTGGTGCTGCGGGCTCGGGTGCGTCCGCGCGACTCGTTCCGCGCCCTGCTCGCGCAGGTCCGCGACACCACCCTGGCCGCGTACGAGCACCAGGACCTGCCCTTCGAGAAGCTGGTCGAGGAGCTCCAGCCACGCAGGGACCTGGGCCGCAATCCGCTGGTGCAGACCTACTTCTCGCTGCTGAACACCCCCACGGGCCCGGTGCGGGCCACGGGCCTCACGCTGAGGCCGGCGGACGTGGACATCGGGACCTCGCGCTTCGACCTGGGGCTCGCCCTCACGGATGACGCCGACGGCCTGCGCGGCGCCATCGAGCACAGCACCGACCTCTTCGAGACCGCCACCGTGGCCCGCCTCGCCGGGCACCTGCGCGTCCTCGTGGAGTCCGTGACCGCCGCGCCAGACCAGCCGCTGGGCACGCTGGACATGCTCACCCCGGGCGAGCGTCAGCAGCTCCTCCGGGAGTGGAACGACAACGCGGCCCGGTACGACGGCGCTGGCGGCACCATCGCGGAGGTCATCGCGCGGCACGCCTCCCTGCGCCCCTTCGCCGTCGCGCTGGAGTGTGGTGACGAGACGCTGACCTTCGAGCAGTTGGACACGCGGGCCAACCAGCTCGCGAACCTGCTCCGTTCGCGCGGGGTGAGCACGGAAGTGCTCGTGGCCGTGAGCCTGGAGCGGGGCACGGCGTGGGTCATCGCGATGCTGGCGGTGCTCAAGGCCGGAGGCGCCTTCGTGCCGCTGGACGCGTCGTACCCCGCGCAGCGGCTGGCCATCATGCTGGAGGACGCGCCACCGCACCTGCTGCTCACGTCGCGGGCCAACCACGCCAGGCTGCCGCTCCCCGACAGCGGGCTTCCCACCCTGCTCCTGGAAGAGCTGGACCTGTCGGAGTGGCCCACCACGTCCCCGGTGTCCGACGTGGGACCGAATCACCTGGCCTACGTGATGTTCACGTCCGGGAGCACGGGGCGCCCGAAGGGCGTGGCCATCCCGCACCGGGGCGTGCTCCGCCTCATGCACAGTGAGCCCTTCATCCGCTTCGGCGTCCGGGAGACGGGGCTCGTCATGGCGCCCGCCTCGTTCGATGGCTCGGTGATGGAGCTGTGGCTTCCGCTGCTCAACGGAAGCGGCGTCGTCCTGTACCCGCCAGAGGCGCAAGCCAGCGACCTGGACACGCTGTCCCGCGTGGTGGAGCGCCACGGCGTCACGCTCATCCACTTCCCCGCGGGCCTGTTCTCGCAGGTCGTGGAGCACCGGGCCGACCTGCTGAAGAAGCTGCGGGCCATCCACGTGGTGGGTGACATCCTGTCCGCCCCCCACACGCGCCGCACGCTGACCACCACCGGAGTCCCCGTCACCAACGGCTACGGCCCGACGGAGAACTCCATCATCTCGGCCAGTTACACGGCCTACGAGGCCTCGCAGGTCGGGGCGTCCGTGCCCATTGGCCGGCCGGTCTCGAACACGCAGGCCTACGTGCTGGATTCGCAGCTCCAACTGGTACCCGTGGGGGTGCCGGGCGAGCTGTACGTGGGCGGTGAAGGGCTCGGGCGCGGATACGTGTCGCGACCGGACCTCACGGCGGAGCGCTTCATCCCCGCCCCCTTCGCCACCCAGCCCGGTGCGCGCCTCTACCGGACGGGAGACCTGGTCCGGTGGCGCCCGGACGGCACGCTGGAGTTCATTGGCCGCATCGACAACCAGGTGAAGGTGCGCGGGTTCCGCATCGAGCTGGCGGACGTCGAGGCCGCGCTGCGCACCCAGCCCGGCGTGCTGGAAGTCGCCGCCGTGGTCCGCGAGGACATCCCCGGTGACAAGCGACTGGTGGCCTACGCCATGGGACGCGATGACGCGCCGCTGGATGTCGCGGCGCTCCGCGCGGGCATGCGTCAACGGCTCCCCGAGTACATGGTGCCGTCCGTCTTCGTGGTCCTCCCCACGTTGCCGCTGAGCACCAGTGGCAAGGTGGACCGGAAGGCACTCCCCGCGCCGGACAGCGCGTCCACGGGCCGTGATGGCCATTTCGTGGAGCCATCGAGCCCGCTGGCGCAGCAGCTCGCCGCGCTGTGGGCGAAGGAGCTGGGCACGGAGCGCATCGGCCTCCATGACCACCTCTTCGATGATCTGGGCGGAACGTCCCTGTCGGTCGTGCGCATCGCCAAGCGCATGCGGGAGACGTTGAACCGGGAGGTGCCGGTGGTGTGGCTGTTCGAGCACCCCACCGTGGACGCGCTGGCCGCCGTCCTGGAGCGCGACGCGAAGGTGGACGAGGTCCCCGCCGCCCCCGCGCGGTCCGAGCCTGTCTCCGAGCCGAGCGCCGAGGCGAAACCCGCCACGGGCTCCGGCCTGGTCGCCATCGTGGGCATGTCGGGGCGCTTCCCGGGTGCCAGCTCCGTCCAGGACTTCTGGCGAAACCTGCGCGACGGTGTGGAGTCCATCTCCCGCTTCACGCCCGAGCAGTTGGAGCGGATGCCCGGCCTGCCCGAAGGCTTGGAGCTGTCACAACACCCGGCCTTCGTCCCGGCCGGCGGTGTCCTGGACGGCATCGACGGATTCGACCCGGGCTTCTTCGACCTGTCGCTGCGCGAAGCGCAGTGGATGGACCCACAGCAGCGGCTCTTCCTCCAGACGGCATGGTCCGCGCTGGAGGACGCGGGCATCGACCCGGAGCGCACGCCCGAGGCCATCTCGCTGTACGCGGGCGCTGTCGACTCCGGCTACAAGGACGCGGTCCGGGCCACGCTGCCGCTGGATGGCGCGGCCCTGTTCGAGCTCTACGGCACCGCCACCCATGAGAGCCTCGCCACCAAGGCGTCTTTCAAGCTGGGGCTCACCGGTGAGAGCGTCCTCGTCTACACGGCGTGCTCCACGGGGCTCGTCGCCGTCCACCTCGCCTGCCAGAACCTGCTGGCGGGTCGTTCGGGTGTGGCGCTGGCGGGGGCCACGCGCATCGCTGTCCCGCAGCGCACCGGCTACGTCTACCAGGAGGGCATGATTCTCTCTCCGGACGGACACTGCCGGAGCTTCGACGCGAACGCGCAGGGCACGGTGTCCGGGAACGGCGTCGCGTGCGTGGTCCTCAAGCGGCTGGAGGACGCGCAGCGGGATGGCGACTCCATCTACGCCGTCATCCGGGCCACCGCGACCAACAACGACGGGCGCTACAAGTCCGGCTACACCGCCCCCAGCGTCCAGGGGCAGGCCGCGGTCATCTCCCAGGCGCTCGCGCGCTCCGGCGTGCGGGCCCAGGACATCGGCTACGTGGAGGCCCACGGCACGGCGACGCCGCTGGGCGACCCCATTGAAGTGGCCGCGCTCCAGCGCGCCTACGGCCTGGGCGCCGAGCACCGGGGCACCATCGCCCTGGCCTCGCTCAAGAGCAACATGGGGCACATGGACACGGTGGCCGGGCTGGCGGGCCTCATGAAGGTCGCGCTGTCCCTGCACCATGGCGAGGTGCCGCCCAGCCTGCACTTCGAGCGGCCCAATCCGCAGATTGACTTCGACGCCAGCCCCTTCTTCGTCAACACCACCCTGCGGCCGTGGCCGAGGACCGAGACGCCGCGACGCGCGGCCGTCAGCTCCTTCGGCATTGGCGGCACCAACGCCCACGCAGTGCTCGAGGAGTCCCCCATGGCGCACAGCGGCTCCACCACGCGCTCACATCAGGTCGTCACGCTGTCCGCGCGCTCCGCCGAAGCGCTGGAAGCGGCGGCGCGGCAGCTCGCCGGGCATGCCGAGGCCCACGCCGCGGACCTGTCCCTGGCGGACGTGGCCTTCACGCATGCCGTGGGACGCAAGGCCTTCGAGTTCCGGCGCACCGTGGTGGCCCGGGACGCCGCGGACCTGACGGCGCGGCTGCGCAAGCCGTACACGCCGGTGAAGGTGGCCGATGCCGACGTGAACCGCCGCCGGGTGGCCTTCATCTTCCCGGGCCAGGGCGCGCAGCAGGCGGGCATGGGCCGCGAGCTGTACGAAGCGGAGCCGGCCTTCCGCGCCCACGCGGATGCGTGCCTGGCGCTGCTGGAGCCCGCGCTCCGTGAGCGGGTCCGCGAGGTGCTGTTCGCCGGGCCGGGAATGGACGCGGCTGCGGTGGCTGATACCCGTGCCGCCCTGCCCGCGCTGTTCACGGTGGAGTACTCGCTGGCCCGGATGTGGATGGACTGGGGCCTGCGGCCGTATGCCGTGCTGGGGCACAGCTTCGGTGAGTATGCCGCCGCGTGCTTGTCGGGCGTGCTGTCGCTGGAGGACGCGATGCGGCTCGCCGTGGCACGTGGCGAGCTGATGCACCGCATGCCCCCGGGCGCGATGCTCGCGGTGGCGATGCCAGAGTCGCAGGTGCTGCCGCTGCTGACGGGCCGGCTGTCGCTGGCGGCCATCAACGCACCGGACCGCTGCGTCGTCGCCGGACCCATCGCGGAGGTGGAGCGCCTTCAGGAGGAGCTGCGCCGCCGTGACGTGGGCACCGTGCGGATGCCCGCGCCGCACGCGTTCCATTCGGCGGACGTGGAGCCGCTGATGCCGGCGCTGGCGGACGTGGTGAACTCGCTCCAGCGGCATGCGCCGACGCTCCGCTACGCCTCCAGCGTCACGGGACGGTGGGCTCAGGCGAACGAGCTGGCCCAGCCGGACTACTGGGCGGCGCAGATGCGCCAGCCGGTGCGCTTCACGAATGCCGTGGGGGCCCTGCTCGAAGAGGGATGCAGCCTGTTGCTGGAGGTCGGCCCAGGTCAGGACCTGACGCCGCTGGTGCGCGCCTGCCTGGGACGCGACAAGGAGCGGGTCAAGGCGGTGGCGACGCTCCGCCGTGGCGGCACGACCCCGGAGCACGCGAGCTTGATGACCGCGGTGGGCGAGCTGTGGACCCTGGGCGTCTCGGTGGACTGGAACGTCTTCTACGGCCACGAACAGCGGCTGCGCCTGCACCTGCCCACGTATCCGTTCCAGGAGAAGCGGTGCTGGGTGGAGGCTCCGGCGCGTCCGGCGCATGCGGCCATTCCCGCGCTGGCGAACGGCGTGGGGCACGCGGCTGCGGTCGTCTCGGTCGCGGCGCCGTCATCTCCTGCGAATGGAGGGCTCCTCGCGGCCCCGGCGCCAGCGTCCGGGGGGCTGGCCGGTTCCGAGGCCGCGTTCCTGGCACCTGGGAGCTTCGCGACGCCCGGCACCCCGCAGCTCTCTGCGCCGCATCAGGTCCAGGGGACGCCCGCGCCTGCTCCCACCCCAGAGCGCGAAGACGCGCCGCGAGGCGACATCGAGGAACGGCTGGCGGCGCTCTGGCGTGAGCGGCTCGGCCTGACGTTCGTGGGCCGCGACGACAACTTCCTGGAGATCGGCGGCAACTCGCTGATGGCCGCCCAGCTCCTCAACCAGGTGCGGTCCACGTTCGGCGTCCAGCTCCCCCTGGCCGCGCTGTTCGAGGCCCCCACCGTGGCGGGCATCGCCCAGCGCATCGAGCCCCTGCTGCGTCAGGCCCCGGTCGTGGAGGCCACCCGCGAGCTGCCCATCGTCCCGCTGCCTCGCGACCGGCCCCTGCCGCTGTCCTTCGTCCAGGAGCGCGTCTGGCGCCTGGAGCAGCACCTGCCGGGCCTGTCCGCGTACAACATTCCGTTCGTCTTCCGACTGGAAGGCGTCGTGGACGCGGTCATCCTGGAGCGCGCCGTCCAGGAGATCATCCAGCGCCACGAATCCCTGCGGACGACCTACGACGTGGTGGATGGCCGCCCGGTCCAGCGCTTCCACGCGCGGATGCACGTCCCGCTGGTGCGCCTGACGCTCACCGGCACCCCCGAACAGCGCGAGGCCGAGGCGATGCAGCTGGCCCGCGAGGACGCCGCGAAGCCGTTCGATCTGGTGAAGGGCCCCGTCGTCCGGACCACGCTGCTCCAGCTCGACGAGCACGTGCACATCCTGCTGGGCAACATCCACCACATCGTCAGCGACACGCTGTCCGTCAACATCTTCATCCACGAGCTGTTCCAGTGCTACGCGGCCTTCCAGCAGGGCCGTCCAGCGCCCCTGCCGCCGCTTCCCGTGCAGTACGCGGACTTCGGCGCATGGCAGCGGCAGGTCATCGCCGAAGGGCGTCTGCCCGAACAGGATCAGTGGTGGCGCAATCAGCTGGCCGCCATGCCTCGGCAGCTGAACATCGCCACGGACCGGCCGCGCCCCAAGACGAGTCCGCTGACGTCGGTGCGCATGCCGGTGTCCTTCTCGGCCGCGCTGTCCCGGGAGGTGGCGGAGTTCGGAAAGCGTGAGAGCTACACCCCGTACATGATGGTGCTCGCCGCCTGGCAGGCGCTGCTGCACCGCTACAGTGGGCAGACCGACATCATCGTTGGCACGCCCATTGGCAACCGCACCCGGCCGGAGCTGCTGCCGCTCATTGGCTACGTGGCGCACTCGGCCGCGTTCCGCACCAGCTTCGCGGATGACCCGACGTTCCTCGAGCTCCTGGCCCGCGTGCGGCAGGAGGTCAACGACGTCCAGTTGCGTCCGGACGTGCCCTTCGAGCACCTCGTGGAAGCCCTGGTCCCCGGCAAGGACATTGGCCGGGGACGGCTGACGGACACCATCTTCGTCTTCCACACCACCGTGGGGGGCACGGCCGCCGCGCTGGAGCTGACCGGTGTCCGCGGAACCATGGTGGAAGTGCCGGACGCCCCGGTGCAGTGGGGCGCGACGCTGTCCGACCTGTCCCTCGTGCTCGGCGATGACGCCGGCCGCATCAGCGGCGCGCTGGAGTACGCCACCGAGCTGTTCGACGAAGCCACGGCCCAGCGCATCGTGGAGCACCTCCAGGTGCTGTTGGGCTCGGCGCTGGCCCGGCCCTCGGAGCGCATCTCCCGGTTGCCCCTGGCCACGGAGGAGGACCGGCGCGCCTGGCCCGCCCCCCTTCCCCGGCCCGTCTCCACGCCGATTCCCTCGCGGCTGTCCCAGCGCGCGGCCCGTCAGCCGGGAGCCACCGCCATCATTCAGGGCTCGACGTCGTGGACCTGGAGCGACCTCGCTCAGCGTGCGCGCAACGTCGCCGCTCGGCTGCGATCGCTCGGCGTGCAACCCGGTGAGCCGGTCGCGGTCTGCCTGAAGCCGTCCCCCGCGAAGCTCGCCGTCCTCTGGGGTGTCCTGGAGGCCGGTGGCGCCGTCGTGGCCGTGGGCCCCACGGACCTGGGGCGCCTGTCGGACTTCGCGGCACCCGGAGCCCGGGTGCCGGTGCTCGTCACGTGGCAAGGCATCATGACCGCCGCGCGGCTGGATGCGGCGCGGGTGCTCCATGTGGAGGACGCGCTGGAGGCTTCCGGTGCGCTGGCGGAGCGCCCGGCTCCGGCCCCGGAGGCGCTGGCGTGGCTGCTGCCCGTGGGCGCCAACCAGTCACCGTGGGCCCTGGTGCATCAGGGGCTCACCGAGCTCTTCGATGCGCTCGACAAGCGGCTGCGGCCCGCGGAAGGCGCTACGTGGGTGGCCGCCGCGGAGTCCTCGGCGGAGCGCCCGGAGCTGGAGGCCCTGTGGGCCCTGTCACGCGGGCTGACCGTGACGTTCCCCTCCGAGCAGGTGACGGCCCAGTGGGAAGTCCTCCAGGGCGGCGGTCCTCGCCAGGGCGCGATGGACCTGAGCCTCATCTACTTCGCCAACGATGAAGACTCGCTCGTGGGTCCGAAGTACGAGCTGTTGGTCGAGGGCGCGAAGTACGCGGACGCCAACGGTTTCTCCGCGGTGTGGACGCCGGAGCGGCACTTCCACTCGTTCGGCGGCCTCTATCCCCAGCCCGCGGTGGTGGCAGGCGCGCTGGCCACCATCACCCGCAACTTGAGCCTGCGCTCGGGCAGCGTCGTCCTCCCGCTGCATGACCCGCTGCTGGTCGCCGAGCAGTGGTCCGTGGTGGACAACCTCTCCGGAGGCCGCGCGGGTCTGTCGATTGCGACGGGCTGGCACTTGGCGGACTTCACCTTCGCCCCGCAGAACTTCGAGGATCGCCGCAACGTCCTGCTGCGGAACCTGGAGACGGTGCGCGCCCTCTGGCGAGGCGAGAAGCTCCGCCGTCCGGGTGGCGGCGGCGTCACGGTGGAAGTCGGCCTGCGGCCCAAGCCCGTCCAGAAGGACCTGCCCGTGTGGCTCACGGCCGCTGGCAGTCCGGAGACGTTCCGCCTGGCCGGCGAAGTGGGCGCTGGCGTGCTCACCGGTCTGCTCACGCAGTCACTGGAGGAGCTGAAGCAGAAGGTGGGGCTCTACCGTGAAGCCTGGCGCCGCAACGGGCATCCGGGCCGTGGCCACGTCGCGTTGATGCTGCACGCGTTCATCGGCGATGACGAACAGGAGGTGCTGCGCACGGTCCGCAAGCCGCTGCTGAGCTACTTCCGGAGCTCGGCGGAGATCACCGCCACGCTGCTGGCCGCGCAGGGTTACCAGGGCGAAATCGACAAGGTGTCCGAAGAGGACGTGAATGCCCTGCTCGAACACACCTTCGAGCACCACGCGAAGGGCACCGGCCTCATCGGCACGGTGGAGAGCGGCGTGCAGCGCCTGCTCCACGTCCGGGAAGCCGACGTGGACGAGGTGGCCTGCCTCATCGACTTCGGCCTGGACACGCCGGTGGTGCTGGAGGGCCTGCGCCGGTTGACCGTGATTCGCGAGCGCCTGGAGCAGGACGCCTCGCAGCGGAAGGTCCAGCGGCAGGCGGAGGGCACGTTGGCGGTGGATGAGCTGCTGGCGCTGGCCCGGCAGTCGGGCGCCGTCCTCCTGCATGCCTCGGCGCGGCTGGCGCGCACGCTGGCGGAATTGCCGCAGGCCCGCGAAGCACTGGAGCCCGTGGGTGCGCTCGTCCTGGACGGTGCCTCCACGGAGCTGGCCCTGTCGCTGCACCGGAACCTGGGAACGGAGGTCCTGCTCGCGGGTGCCGCTGGCGAGGGAGGCCTGCTGCCACGGCCTCCGACGGAACGTGTCCCCGAAGGGCTCCAGTCCTGGGTGCTGGACCCGGCCGGATTGCCGGTGCCCCCCGGTGTCGTCGGTGAGCTGGCGCTGGAGGGCGCGGGTCTTCCCTGGGACCTGTGGCGCGCCAATGAGCAGGAGCGCCGCCGTTTCGTGCAGCACCCGTCGAGCAGTGAGGCCCGTCTCTTCCGGACCGGGCGGCACGCGCGGCTCCGCGTGGACGGCCACGTGGAGCACGTCACCCTCCCCGCCGCGCCCAAGGCGCAGGCCCCCGCGCCGAAGCCCCAGCCGAAGGCGCCCGCGCCCGCTCTGATGCAGCAGCCCGAGCCCTCAACGATTCCCCGCGTGCCCCGGACGCGGCCACTGCCCCTGTCCTTCGCGCAGCAGCGGCTCTGGTACCTCCAGCAGCTCGACCCGGGCAGCACGGCGTACAACAACGGCTCCAACTTCCGTCTCACCGGCCCGCTGAACGTCGAGGCGCTCCAGGCCGCGCTCAATGAAGTGGTGAAGCGGCACGAGGTCCTCCGCACCACGTACCAACTGACCGAAGACGGCGCGGTGCAGATCATCCACGCGGAGGGCTCGCTGCCGGCGCTGGTGGAGGACGTCCCCGGCGACTCGGCGGAAGCGCGCGAAGCGGAGATGCTGCGGCGGTGCGCGGCGCTCGCGGCGCTTCCCTTCGATCTCGAAAAGGGCCCGGTGGCGCGCGCGTTGCTGCTCCGGATGGGGCCGGAAGACCACGTCCTGAGCCTGATGCAGCACCACGTCATCTCCGACGCCTGGTGCACCCTGGTGCTGGGGCGCGAGCTGTCGGTGCTCTACTCCTGCTTCAGCGCGGGAATCCCCTCTCCGCTTCCGCCGCTGGAGGTGCAGTACGCGGACTACGCGGTGTGGCAGCGCAAGTGGCTGGAAGGCGCGGTGATGGAGGGGCAGGTCCGGTGGTGGAAGGAGCAGCTGACGGGGGTCCCGGCGCTCGATCTGCCCACGGACCGGCCTCGGCCCGCGGTGCAGTCCTACGCGGGTGGCAGCTACCGTTTCGAGCTGCCTCCCGAGGTCACCCAACCGCTGCTCGCCTTGGGGCGGCGCGAGGGCGCTACTTCGTTCATGGCGCTCATGGCGCTGTTCCAGGCACTGCTGGGACGCACTTCGGGGCAGGAGGACTTCGCGGTGGGCATTCCCACGGCCGGCCGCTCCCGCCCGGAGGTGGAGGGGCTGCTGGGCTGCTTCGTGAACACACTCGCGCTGCGCGCGCGGCTGGAGGGCGCCCCGTCGTTCCGAGAACTGCTTGGCCGCGTGAAGCGGCATTCGCTGGACGCGTTCGCGAACCAGGACGCGCCGTTCGAGCGCGTCATCGAAGCGCTCCAGTTGCCGCGTGACCAGAGCCGCACGCCCGTGTTCCAGGCCGTCCTCAACGTGATCAACACGCCCACCGTGGACGTGTCGTATCAGGCGCTGAAGCTGAGCGAACTCGGCCTCTATCCAGACACCTCCAAGTTCGACCTGAGCCTGGAAGTCGTCGAGCGGCAGAACACCCTGTACTGCCGCTTCGAGTACGCAACGGGCCTCTTTGATGGTGTCACCCTGGAGCGGCTCGCGGGCCATCTGACCGAGCTCGCCCGGGTGGTCGTCGCCACGCCGGACCTGCCGCTGCAACGTGTCGCCATCCTCTCGGAGGACGAGCGCCGCCAGGTACTGAAGGGCTTCCAGGGACGTGAGATGGCCCCCGTTTCGGAGGTGACCATCCACGCACTGGTGGAGGCGCAGGTGGCGCGCACGC